>JALYSC010000079.1 GCA_030855005.1 Bacteroidota bacterium
GCAGAAGTGATGGCAGATAAAAAAGAGCTCTATGATGTATAACAAGAACAGCGTAATCAACAATTAAAGGACCCAAAAGCAGATTCCCAAATGTTACTCAGTACCATGATCCGTCATCAGCAACAGAAGCTGGAAGTGATGGAAGAAATATTAACCCGTGTAGATAAATATCCAACAACAGAATCGAAGAATCATGAAATGTAGTTTACTGTTTTTATGTATTTGTCTGTCGACTTTATGTCAGGCTGACAACTCCAGACTTGAAAAGAAGATTAACCGCGAATTCACCATCAGCACTGATGGTCGTGTAGAACTTAATAACCGATATGGAAATATCGATGTAGCTATCGGTGCAGCTAATGCAGTAAAAATTGATGTTGTCATTGCAGTCACTTCGGCAAGTGATAAGAAAGCACAGGAAACAATGGATCGTATTACTGTCGGATTTGAAGAAGGCAATAATCGAATCAGCGCGAAAACAGATATTGATAACATTACCGGCTGGACATCCTGGTTTAATATGGGTAAGACAACTATTGAAGTTAATTATCACGTACAGGTTCCACTCGATGTATATCTGGACCTGACCAACAGGTATGGTAATATTTATCTGGAGACAACCAATCGTGATCTTAAGGTTGATCTCGGTTATGGTGATCTCCGACTAGGAGATGTCAATGGCAGGCTCAAGCTGGATATGATCTATAGTGATGGTTCCATATCCCAAATCCTGGATGGCGATTTACAATTATCTTATTCCGATCTGGAAATGGAAGATGGGGAGAATGTTGCCATGGACATGAAATACACTGATATAAAATCAGGTACGTTTAAAAAATTAAAATTAGAGTCTTCATACAGTGATTGGCACGGCATAGCTGTGAATGATTTGGATTACACAGGCAAGTATGATGACATCGTCCTTGATCGTGTCAATCAGGTAACAGCAGGTACTGCATACTCAGGTATAAACATTGCGGAACTTACTGACAGTGGAACTTTTGATATGCGGTATGGCGATTTAAAACTCAATAGAATACGCAGGAGTTTCACCGATATTAATATTAATACCTCCTATACAGGTTGTGTACTTCAGTTCGAATCGGAAACCAATTATTCTATCGATGCAGAAGTCAACTACGGTGAGATTTATCACACAGATATTAAAATTTCAGAAAACATCCATAAGGATACTGGCAGCATTCTCAGAGGAGCGCATGGAACAGGAGGTGGCAGAATCAACGCAAGAATGAATTATGGCGAATTGAAACTCCTGAATGTTAGAGCATAAAATTTATTCAATCAAATTTGAGTATCCAGGATTCAGATGGAGTATAACTATAAGTAACCCTGTGCCTGCAAATTAAAGAGTTCTGCATAGAGTCCATTGAGCGTGAGCAATTCTTCATGAGTACCGATCTCGAGCATCTGACCGTTCTTCAATACAAGGATGCGGTCAGCCATACGCACTGTACTGAAGCGGTGTGAAATAATCACTGCAGTTTTTCCTTTAGTCAGTTCTGAAAAGCGTTTGAAGACTTCGTATTCAGCACGTGCATCAAGAGCTGCTGTAGGTTCGTCAAGTATGACGATTTGAGCATCACGCATATAAGCCCGTGCCAATGCGACCTTTTGCCATTCACCTCCGCTCAAATCAATACCTTCTGCAAATCTTTTACCTAACATTTGATTGTAACCACCAGGCAAGCGTTGAATCACCGGATCTGCGAGACTTTTTTCAGCTGCAGTATGAATTTGATTTTCATTGCCTGATTCATCAATCTGTCCTACTGCCACATTTTCACTGGCAGTGAATGCAAAGCGAACATAATCCTGGAAGATGACTCCAATCATCTTCCGGTACTCATCAATCTTAAATTTCTTTATATCAACTCCATCAATTGATATGGTCCCTTCAGAAGGATCATACATGCGTGCGAGTAATTTTACCAGGGTTGTTTTACCGGCTCCGTTCTCACCGACGAGGGCAAGTTTTTCACCCTGCATCAGTAGAAAACTTGTGTTACGTACGGCCCAGATATCAGTGCCGGGATAACGGAAGCCTACATTATCAAAACGAATTCCCGTAACGATTTTATCCGGTGTACTTATCGCATCAGGCGTATCTCCGATCAAAGGAACAATAGCCAGAAAATCAAAATAATCCTGCAGGTATAATGCTGATTCGGTGATGCGTGTGAAGGTGGAAAGCAGACTTTGTAATTGTGATGATAACCGGTTAAACGATCCCGACAAGAAAGTCATATCACCCACTGACAATACACCAGCTACAGTACGAATCAAAATAAAAAGGTAGGCACCATAATAAGCAACGACACTCCCGACCTGAAGCAGAGTACCCCACAGAGATCTTTTAATAGCCAGTTTCTTATTGGCTTCATAATACTCCATTGCAATTCTTCCAAAGCGGTTGGTGATGAATTTATCCAGCCCAAATACTTTCACTTCTTTAGCCGTCTCCACACTTGCACCGATGTATCTCAGGTAATCCAATTCACGCCGCTGAGGTGTCCAGCTTCTCACAAGAGAATAACTAGATCTGGAAAAATATGCTTCACTAATAAAGGATGGTATTACTGCGATCGCGAGGATCAGAATTAACCACGGTTCGAAAGCAACAAGACCTATGGCCAGGAAAATAATTGTTATCAAATCCTGCAACTGGCTCAACACCATTGACATCAACACAACTCTTCCTGTAGTTTGTCGGCGCGCTCTTTCAAGCTTGTCATAAAACTCACTGTCCTCAAACATCATGAGATCAAGGCTGGCTGCCTTATGCATGAGTTCAATGGAGGAATGATTGGAATATAAATCTCCCAGCAATGCATCCGTAAGACTGATGACTCTGTTGAAGATTTCAGAAAAAACTGCAAGGCCTAATTCTATTCCCAACCATAACCACAACTTGTCATAGTCCTTTTGCTCAGCACTAATCAGGCGGATCACTTCATCGATGATGAGTTTACCGATATACAACTGAGATATTGGAATGGCGGATTTGAATATCCGGAGAATTATATTCCAAAAGGCCAGAGAAGGAGAAGTTTTCCAGATCGCCCGGAAAAAGGGTATCAGTAACTTAAGTGAGCGGAGGCTTTCCACAAATCCCTTAGAAGGCGCCTGATCCATCTCAGGGGGAACATTATCTCGACGTGACATTGATGCAACCTAACATTTTTTTAGTGTTGTTGTTTCGCAGTGAGAAATAATGCCTTTGGGGAGATGTTCTTATAACAATTACCTTCGCCACATTATTTAATCTCCTGCATTTTTGAATACCCAATTATGAAAGTAGATATCCGCGAAGAGGAAATCATCCTGAAAGATTTTTTTACGATCTACCGGTCAAAGATGCGTTTTGAACATTTTGATGGCACCATGTCAGATGTAGTCAATCGACTAAGCCTTGAGAAAGACGAAGCCATCGCAGTACTTGTCTACCATGTGACGCGCGATGAATATATTCTCGTCAGGCAGTTCCGATATCCGCTGTGTCATCATGATATTGATCCCTGGATCACGGAAATAGTAGCAGGTGGCATACAACCGGGTGAAGAATTGGAAAAGGCAGCAGCCAGGGAACTAGAGGAAGAGATTGGTTTTGTACCCCTGCGCCTCGAACGCATCACCACATGTTATGTCAGCCCGGGTATCATGAATGAAAAAGTGACAATATTTATCGCTGAAGTGGATGACAGTTCCAAAATAAATAATGGAGGTGGCGCTGATGAAGAAGATGAAGATATTGAACTGGTCTGGATACCCAGTAAAGAAGCAAACGAGTGGATGTCATCTCAAAAAGTAGGTGACGCTAAAACCATCATCGCAATGCAATGGCATTTATCACGAGAAATTACCTACAATGAAAAGAGACGCGATTAATCACGTCTCATTTCTTTTACAATCACATCAAAAAATGTGAGAATTATTTCTTAGCGCTGATATTGATTTGTAATTTGAAATCATCATTTACAAAATCATCCTGCAGGTTATTGAAAAATTTAGCAGACTTAAATTTGATATCAAACTCTGTACGGTCCACACCAAACTGAGGAGTGGAAGCAGTAAGCATATTTCCATCTCCTTGGACCTTTGCTTTGAAGTTTACAGGCTTGGAAATATCCTTTACGGTGAGCGTTCCATTGATCATGTGTGTGCCCTCCGGATCATTATCAAGTTTGGCAGATGACTTGATCGTATAAGTAGCTTTTGGAAATTTATTTACGTTGAAAAAATCCTGCTCTTTTCCGGGCACAATTCCTTTCAGGTGGCCTTCAAGATTGTTTTTCATGTCGCCATCCAGGTCTGTTACAGCAATGCCGGTCATGTCGATATCAATCTGACCGCTTGTAATGATTCCATCCTTTAGGACTATATTTCCGCTGGAGATAGGTACTACCCCATTGTGCACACCTGTTGGCTTTGCGCCCTGCCATTTGACCTGGCTGTTAGCAGCATCAATGGTATAGGTGCCATCCAAAGACGAAGCTGTGGTTGTATTCTCCGTTGTATCTGCAGTGGCATCAGTATTTGTCTTTTCCTTACAGGCTGTCATAGTGAGGCCAGTAAGCAGAATACTTAAGAAGAGGATTTGTTTCATTTTTATAATTATTTAGATTTTACGATAAGTGATGTTGTAAATTTTCTCTCAGCCTGCTGACAAACCGAACTGTCTCGGCAATATTATAAATGATGATGATCTGAGTATTATCTTTTGCCCAATGATCATCTGAAGCCCTGCCTGAGACAATGATAGGAACACTGGTTTTCTCAGCAAGTTTTTGAATATAGGATTCAAATTGCCAGTGTGCCGGATCTTCATTGACAACAATGATACATTCGAAGGCCCGTTGTTTGAGCGCTGAACAGACGCAGTCCATATTTTTGTCACAACCTATATCGGTAATACATAATCCTTGCTGCCGGAGAAAATAATGCAGGAAATGATGGTTCAATTCCTGTTGATTTCCTTCAGGTAAAAACATGATCACTTTAGGTCCAGAACAATTCTGCGGTATGGCGTCGATTTCGCGGATAGTCTTCCGTTTGATCAATTCATGAAAGCAGGCTTCGTGCGCGTCATCGATATCTCCTGACAGAAACTTTAATTCCATCTCACCTAATAGTGGCATTATAAGATTGACAAGGGTAGCCTCAAAGCCATGTTCCACAATTGACTCATCCAGAACGGAACTCATCGTGGTCACATCCAATTGCTGAATTGCTGCCTCCAGTTTCAGCTCATTGGCATCGTGAATTTTGGAAATACGGCTGCATTCTCCCTCCATTTCTTCTGCAGTCATGCCGGCAATCTGCGAGATACGCACTCCGTTGGCATTCAGCTTTTGAATGAGTTTCAAAGTGCGGAGGTCTTTATCTTCGTAAAACCTGATATTGGAGTTAGTTCGTTGCGGGGTCAGTAGCCCATACCTTTTTTCCCATACGCGTAAAGTATGTGTCTTGACTCCGGTAAGTTCGGCCAGGTCGCTGATGCTGTAGATTCCCACGTTTGTTATTATAGGGGGCTAGTATACGGTGATAATTTTTATTCCCCATGTACTCACAACAGTAAACAGAATTATATTGTTTTGCAGAAGCAAAGACCGTATGTTAGCCTTTTACCTCTTCATCCAGAATTCAGAATAGAATGCGTATTGGTATTGTTTGTTACCCTACCTATGGAGGTAGTGGTGTAGTGGCAACAGAGTTGGGTCTGGCACTAGCCGCGAAAGGTCATCAAATTCACTTTATTACCTATAAGCGACCTGCCCGGCTTACCCATTTCAGAGAAAATGTCTATTTCCATGAGGTCAATACGGAAGAGTATCCCTTATTTGATTACACTCCATACGATACCACCCTTACCAGCAAGCTGGTAGATGTTGTCAAATATGAAAAGCTGGATCTCCTCCATGTCCATTATGCGATCCCTCATGCTACTGTAGCTTACCTGGCCAAGCAAATATTGGCATCAGAAGACATTCATATTCCTGTCGTCACTACGCTCCATGGAACTGACGTGACGTTGGTAGGCAGTGATCGGTCTTTCGCACCTGTCGTAGCATTCAGTATCAATCAAAGCGACGGGGTCACGGCTGTTTCCCAGCATCTTAAAAAACAGACTTGCGAGCAGCTTCGAATCAATCAGGAGATTGAAGTGATCTACAATTTTATTGATTTCTCACGGTTCAGCCGTACCAATAAGGAACATTTTCGGATGGCAATCGCACCGGCAGGAGAGAAGATATTAGTGCATACCAGTAATTTTCGGAAGGTGAAAAGGATTGAAGATGTGATCTACACCTTTGCTATTGTCCTGAAGCAAATTCCATCTAAACTTTTATTGGTAGGCGATGGTCCCGAACGTCCCAAACTTGAAAGACTATGCAGGGAGATTGGTTTGTATGAACATGTGCGTTTCCTTGGTAAGCAGGACGCGATCGAAGAAATACTTGCTGTTGCTGACCTGTTTATTATCCCTTCTGCAAATGAAAGTTTTGGACTTGCAGCACTAGAAGCGATGGCTTGTGAAGTGCCTGTAATTTCATCAAATGCCGGTGGATTGCCGGAAGTAAATATTCAGGGTGTAACTGGCTTTCTTGCAGACATTGGTGATGTAGAAACAATGGCTGAGAATGCCCTCATGCTGCTTCAAAATCCTGAAATGTTAGAGACTTTCCGCCACAATGCTTTAGAGCAAGCCAAGACTTTTGATATTAGTCATATTCTGCCACAATACGAGGCATACTATAAGAAAGTGATTTCAGAGTTTAAGCCAACGCTCTGTTCTGAAAAAACAAGACAAGGTCACTGAAATAATTATTCGTCGTAGGAAATTTCTACTATAGGAGCTGTCGGGTGTGCCTGGCAGGAAAGGATATATCCATCTGCAACTTCTTTATCACTAAGCGCAAAACAGGCATCCATTTCTACTGATCCCTGTATGACTTTAGCCATGCAGGTTGCGCATGCGCCACTGTGACACGAATAAGGCGCATCATAGCCTAACGCCAGCAATGTATCAAGGATACTTTCGTTTGTAACCTGCGCTTCAATTTTTTCACCGCGCAGGTGAACGATGACAAGAGAAGAATTTTTATTTGATGTTGCCATGGGTGGTTTTCTTTCTGGATCCGGATCAGAAGGAGCGGTGAAAAACTCTTTCTTTATGTGATCGGTTTTGATGCCTTGAGCCTGAAGTGTATTTTCTCCCATGGTAATTAAATCACCCGGGCCGCATAAAAAGAACAAATCACTATCGGGCCGAACAGCATGTTTCTTTAAAGTCTCTTCTATCCGATGCGGATTAATTCGTCCTTTGAGTCCTGTCCATTCCGGTTTTTTCTTTCCAAATAATGATTTCAAAACACCACTTCCCACATCTGGTTTTGAAAGAGTGTGATAGACATAAAACTGACCGGCATAATGAGTGGATAACTGATCCAGTCTTTCCCTAAATATAATTTGATCCGGGTGGCGACTGCCGTATAACAGAATGACTACACTTCTTGGTTCTTTTTCCAAAGCGGTACGAGCGATTGAAATCAACGGGGTGATCCCGCTACCGGCACCTATAAGAAAAATATTTCGCTTGTTTTCAGGGCCAAACTGGGCTGTAAACCTGCCTTCAGGGGGAAGGATTTCCAGGATATCGCCTGCTTTAAGCTTTCTTGCAAGAAGCGGGGAAATCTGGCCGCCACTGACTTCTTTGATGGTAATAGCCAGATAAGGATCATCCGGAACTGAGCTGAGGGAATACGATCTGCGAAACTCCTTTTCGCCATCCATCCACTTGACAGTGATGTACTGGCCTGGTTTAAAATCCAGTTTATCGGTCTGATCCTTAGGGTATTCCAATAATATACTGACAGCTTCACTCGTCTCCTGCTGTATTTCTTTTACCACCATGGGTATAAAATCTCCACTCATGCTGTCCTTTCGATTAGTTAAATTTGAACCGGACAAAGATAGCACCTTATGAAAAATAGCGACCTAAGGTATTTGTTGGCTTATATAACTCCCCTGACGACATTCCTGGGATTGTATTTCGGCGGTTGGGCATCGCCGGGAGTGCTGTATTTCGGTTTCGCTTTTGTCCCGCTTGTCGAGCTCTTTATGCCAGCTTCGGTATACAATCAGGATGAAAACTCCTACACTTCTCAATCTTCCAAAGTTTTTTTTGACAGGCTTTTATATTTTAATGTCATAACCGTCTATATCATCACAGGATATTTTGTATGGTTGTTATCAACCAGATCCTGGACAACTTCCGAACTAATATTTTCAATAATCAATGTTGGTGTTTTCCTTGGCGTATCCGGAATCAATGTTGCGCATGAATTGGGTCACAGGCAAAGAAATTTTGACAGATGGATAGCCAGATTATTATTGCTACCGGCGTTGTATTCGCACTTTACGCTGGAGCATAATTTTGGTCATCATCTTAAAGTAGGTACGCCTGAAGATCCCGCCACTGCAAGGAAAAATCAGCCCATCTATTTTTTCTTTATAAGAAGTATTGTTCTTGGTTATCGAAATGCATGGGATATTGAAAAGAGACTGCTACAAATAAAGAATCAGCCCGCATGGAAAAGCGAGATCCTTTGGTCACATGTGGTACAGTTTATTTTTCTAGCTATGGTATATAATGTAGCAGGATGGCAGGGAATGATAGCGTATTTGTGTACAGCCCTTGTCGGTATCTTATCACTTGAATCCGTCAATTATATAGAGCATTACGGCCTTGTAAGAAAAAAACTTTTATCCGGGCGCTATGAACCTATGAGCGAAGTACATTCATGGAATTCGAATCATGAATTGGGACGTATAGTACTATATGAACTGGTGCGTCATGCGGATCATCATTATCAAACCACTCGTAAGTATCAAACCCTTCGCCACATGGATGATAGTCCGCAACTTCCATTTGGCTATCCAATGTCCATCCTGATTGCATTCATTCCTCCGGTCTGGTTTTGGCTCATGAATCCAAGAGTAGAGGCAGCCAATGAAAGCCGAAGCATTACGGACAGCCATTCTTTTACTGATCCAATGGTTGCGCATTGATTTAATACCTTTACTGCCCTACAAAACTGACACTATCCTTGCCGGTTCTTTCCATAGTCATTCCCGCATATAACGAAGAGCGTACGATACACATGATCCTTGACAAGGTCAGAGATACGCGATTGCCCGATCATTGGTCCAAAGAAATCATTATCGTCAACGATTGCTCCAGTGATAATACCGAGGGGGCGATCCTCTTATATAAAAATCAGCACCCTGATTTTCCGATGCAATATTATGCTCATGAGGTCAATAAGGGTAAAGGTGCTGCTCTCCATACAGGCATTGAAAAAGCCAAAGGGGAGTACACCATCATTCAGGATGCGGATCTCGAATACGATCCGGATGAATATGCGGTGCTCCTTATACCTGTCATTAAAGGATTTGCGGATGTTGTGTATGGAAGCCGCTTTATAGGTGGTAACCCGCACCGAATCCTGTTTTTCTGGCATTCAATAGGAAATCGTTTTCTTACACGGATTTCTAACACATTTACAAATCTCAATCTGACGGATATGGAGACGTGTTATAAATTATTCCGATCTGACATAATTAAGAATATTGATCTTAAAGAAAAACGTTTTGGCTTCGAACCTGAAGTTACTGCAAAAGTGAGCCGTGTGAATGGCGTTCGTATTTATGAAGTAGGAATTTCATATTACGGAAGGACTTACGCTGAAGGAAAAAAAATTGGCTGGAGAGATGGCTTTCGCGCGATCTATTGTAT
>JALYSC010000464.1 GCA_030855005.1 Bacteroidota bacterium
ATACAAACCTGTTCATATCGCTAAGGTATTCATAGACAGTATCGGGAGTTTGATTGATTTTATATTTCAAGATCATGGGGTCTTTCGTTTACGTATCATGTATTTGCACTGTAAATCTACTGTACGTATTCGTGAGTTTTCCTGAGAAATGAGTTAAATGGTCTTCCTGACGAGTAGAAGGGAAAATGAGAATCTCAAACCATTGTTAGGTGTTTGTATTTGTATTAACAGAGGTTAGGCCATTTCTTACCACTAATCTTCCCTTCTCCCGTAAATATTGATTTACTTTATAGCATGATTGAAGTGGCTGAAAACCTGAGATTAAAAAATCTGTACAAATACGAAATTCTCGATACACCCGATGACGGTGCATTTGATGAAATAACGTCATTAGCGACCAAGATCTTTAACGTACCTATTGGCATTATCACCCTTGTGGATCACGACCGCATTTGGTTTAAATCTACTTATGGAATAGATGTACAAGAAATTCCGAAAAATCCGGGCTTATGCAGCTCAGCTATTATGTCCGATGATGTGTATGTAGTGGAAGATGCAAGAAAAGATCCGCGTACTATGTCCAATCCTCTTGTTGCCGGAATCATGGGCCTGCAATTTTATGCCGCATCTCCTCTCAGATCACTGGAAGGGTATAATCTGGGTACCCTCTGCATTATCGATGTGAAGCCTCGTCAACTTGATGCGAGAGAATCATCCATGCTTTATCAACTGTCACGTATCGTGATGGATCAAATAGAGTTAAAACTTCAGGCACGTTTGTTAGTCAAAGAAATACAGGAGCATATGTCAGGAGACTCCCGCAAGCTTAGCTAATATAATTTTTGAGCTTTTACTCCCCTTTCTGAGTGTAATTAAAGTCTGAATTACGTATGGCATGAACTGGCAGGCTCATTAAATGTTAATCATGGGGACCCTCCCTGGCGCAAAAATGCAACTGCGTAAGGACCTGTTCACATCCATACTGGCAGTGATCAGTGTGGGTATCGGTTTGTATGATCTGTCGCAGGATCGGACCGCATTTCACATAGTACTATAATTTTGACCTTGCAATAGTCGCAATTTTCATCATCGATTTTGTTTGGAGCGCAATTGGAAGTGGCAACTGGAAAGATTATGCCAGACGACATTGGTATGAAATACCGTCACTGATTCCTATTACCGGCAACATGCTTTTTGGTGCGGGTGCTGTTCTTTTGCTGCGAAGTTTGAGACTCGTCAGGCTGGTAAGATTTATTAGATTATTGAGGGTCATCGGTGCTGCGGCCCGCTTGAAATCCTTTTGGAAGACTGTATTCAGAATCGCCCGTCGAGCTCATCTCGATGTGATTGCGGTAGTGGCAGAGTTCGTAATTGTAGGGGCAGGATTTGTTGCCTGGCTTATTGAAGCAAAAGTAAATCCGGGATTTGCCAGCATGGGCGATTCATTGTGGTGGGCCGTCAATATGTTTACCAATGTGGCTTATGTGGAGTTTCATCCTTCAACACTCGGAGGGAGGTTGGTGGCAATGGTCCTTGAGTTTACAGGCATTGTGTTCATTGGGCTTTTTACCGCCAGTCTTGCCGGCGCTTTATTGACCGATAAACCGGAAGAAGAGGTAGAACTGCCACCTGTGGACTGATATTTGTATAATATTGATTAATAGGCTTCTATTTCTCAATTTGTACCATAGTATCACAACTTTTATAGCATTGAAAGCATTTAAAATGTTTCCTGGTAACTTATACAAGTCACATTGAATCGTTATGCCCGCAAGTCACTCAATTTCCTGCTATGGCTTGTCGGCATAATTGTAGTGCTGGTGGGATTATCCCTGCTGTTGATCCAAACAGCTTACGTCCAGAATATCGCCAAAAACAAGATTGTCAAGTTTCTCGAAAACAAAATTCATACGCCCGTTTCGATTGACAGGTTGAGTGTAGATTTCCCAAAAAGGATTGTACTGGAAGGTGTGTATTTCGAAGACCTGGAAGGGGACACATTATTAGCTGGTGATACCCTCAAAGTAGATATCAGCATGTGGAAACTACTGGACCGTCAAATTGAAATCCTCGAAATTGATTTGCGTGGGATTAATTCGTATGTGAAACGCACCCTTCCGGACAGCTCATTTAGTTTTGATTATATCCTCGCAGCATTCATTTCGGACAAAACAAAAAAAGTGGATACTACGGGTGCGATGCGTTTTTCCGTAAGTAAAATAAATCTCGACCGCATCAATCTGAAGTTTCTGGACGATGTAGTAGGTAACGATGTTGCAATTTATATAAAACATTTTGACACGAAGATCACAGACTTCAATCTGGAAAACCAAAAGTTTACTATTCCAAAAGTAAAACTGTACGGTGTGGTCGCAAGCATGAAGCAGACCAAAGCCCTGGCAAATGAAACTGTAACTACAGATACACTGAACATGGATCCGGGATCTATGTATCCTGATATCAATATGGAAGAAATTGATATCTCGGATATACATATCACCTATGGCAACACCGTCAATGCAATTGATACCAAAGTGGATCTTGATAGTTTGCGGATTGAGTTTAATAAGCTTGACCTCCGAAACCAGGACATTGATGTAAAACTGGTACACCTGGCTAATACGCAAGGATTTTTTGCATTGGGAGAAACGGCACAGAAAGCAGTTGAATCCGCTGCAATTGAAGTAGTCACTGCGATAGAAAAAGGATGGACGATCAAACTGGATAAGCTTGATGTCCGGGATATCGATTATAAATTCGATGATGTCACAGAAAAACATGAGCCGGTCGGAATCGATTACAAGCATCTCAATCTAAAAGACCTCTATGTCGATGCGACGGATTTTATCTATGACCCCGATACGCTGTATGGAAAGATTAATCAGATTACAGT
>JALYSC010000080.1:0-3171 GCA_030855005.1 Bacteroidota bacterium
CCTATGATCAGTACATCCCTGACATGAACAGCGGCATTGGATTTTGGGTCCTGGCAGATGATGCCGGGGATGGCATTTTGAAAACAATAAAAGCCGCGGGTATCTTTTCTTATAAAGTTGAGCTAAATCGGGCATTTTCTTTGAAAACAGGTATTGAAGTCGGTATCGTGCAGTCCACTCTCAACTGGAACCAGTTGATTTTCGGTGACCAGATTGATGATTATACCGGAACTGTGAGTCCCGGGGGCATTCCTTTCCCAACTGAAGAAATTGCTCCCGATAAAAACAAGGTCTTCTACCCGGATTTGGGAATAGGGACCGTCCTCTTTTCAGAAACCTTTTACGCTGGGGTTTCAGTGCGCCATCTCAACCGGCCAGACCCTGATTTTCTGACTGTTAATTCAAATCTTTCGCCGAAGATACCTATGCGATTTACCTTCCATGGAGGTGGCTCATGGCCCATATTTTCAGAGGTGTTCAAAAGAACAATGAAACTCACAATAAATCCTTCTTTGAGCCTTGTCACTCAAGGTCCGTTTAGTCAGATCAACGGAGGAGCAACTTTTGATGCAGAAGCTTTAACACTCGGTATTCATTACCGTATTTCTTCAGGTAATTCTGAAGCTCTGATTGCGTCCATTGGCTTCAGAACCAATAAGTTACGTCTTGGATATAGCTTTGATTACACCGTGAGTGGTTTCCCTTTGAGTGGAGGTACACATGAAGTAGGAATTGTATATAATCTTGATGATGGAGATCGTGAATCCAGGTATAATGATTGCTTCAATATATTTCGTTGACCAGAGCCTGATAGGGCATAATATTTGCACTCCCAAACTAAATTTCAACCAACAATAATTCCAGGCAGGTATCGTTTCAGAAAATGTATATTTGTCCCTCTTTTAACAATAACGTCTAGTTAAGAATGAAAAGACATCTTTTAATGGGTCTATGTGCCCTGATCATGATTGGATTTGGAGCCTGTAAGAAATCAGAGCGCTCCTCTGTAACCGGCTGGAAGTACAATGACCAGGAATGGGGAGGATTTGAGAAAGGAGCTCATGGAGACATGGAAATCGGACCTGGTCTGGTACCTGTCGAAGGGGGAACCTTCACAATGGGTCTAACTGACCAGGACGTCACTTTTGAATGGGACAATGTACCTCGTCGTGTTACCGTTTCTGCCTTCCTTATGGATGAATCAGAAGTTTCCAATTCTCACTATCGGGAATTTGAATATTGGACGCGCCGTGTTCTTGGAGAATCCTATCCACAAGAAGTGTTAAGTATCCTTCCAGATACTCTGGTATGGCGCGAAGAACTGGCTTTTAACGAGCCAATGGTGGAAACCTACTTCCGTCATCCAAGTTATAATGACTATCCAGTTGTGGGTGTTACCTGGGAGCAAGCCAATAAATTCTGCGAATGGCGTAGTGACCGAGTTAATGAAATGATGCTGGTTGAAAAAGGCGTTCTTAATCTTAACGTAGACCAGAAAGACTCTGACAATTTTAACACTGAGGCTTATTTATTTGGACAATACACTGGTAGCGTAAAGAAAAATCTTCCCGATCTCAAGACAGGGGGTGAAAGACCTGTGCGGTTCGAAGATGGTATACTGTTACCGGCTTACCGTCTCCCGACAGAAGCAGAGTGGGAATATGCCGCTCTTGCCCTTCAGGGTAATAACCTTTCCAAAAAGGATGAATTGATCTCAGATCGCCGAATCTATCCCTGGGATGGTACCGGTGCGCGTTATAAAATTCATGACAAGAACCAGGGCCGTATGTTGGCTAACTTTAAAGAATCAAGAGGTAATTACATGGGTACTGCAGGTAGACCAAATGACAATGCCCCTTTCCCTTCACCTGTAAAAGCATTCTTTCCTAATGATTTCGGTCTATATAATATGGCCGGTAACGTGAGCGAATGGACTGGTGACCTTTATCGTCCAATGACAAGCTCAACTCTTCGCGATGTTGAACAACAGGATCTAAACCCATTTCGTGGTAATATCTTCAAAGAGAAAATCCTTGATGAAAATGGCCACCCTATTGAAAAAGACAGTCTTGGACGTATTCGTTATCAGATAGTTTCTGACTCAATGGTGATGGATCGTGAAAACTATCAGAAAGGTAACGTAATGGAATACCGCGATGATGATTCAGAAGCTGTATACTATGCATATGGTGAATCAACCCTGATCAATGATAGCTCACGAGTTATCAAGGGTGGATCATGGGCTGATCGTCTTTATTGGCTCTCCCCTGCTGCACGCAGATTTAAAAATCAGACTATGGGTGACCGTACTATTGGTTTCCGATGCGCTATGCACCAGGTCGGTGGATCTGAACCAGGTGGTGAAATCGGTGGACATGATTTCGGTGGTAAAAAATCAAAAACAACGCGCAGATATAAATAAGCGCGCATAAAATAAAAAGAATGAAACCGCCTTCGCATATTGCGAGGGCGTTTTTCATTAGTACTATTGTTTTGCCCTATCAGAAGTTTAATTAGTATCCATGACTGTTGAGCAACTATATCAATTATACAAGGGTCACCCTGAAGTCTGCACTGACACACGAGAAATTCTTCCGGGATGTATTTTTTTCGCGCTGTCCGGAGCGCATTTTGATGGAAATAAATTTGCAATGGAAGCCCTCAAGAAAGGAGCTGCGTATGCAGTTGTATCTGATCCTGGTCTTCAACAAAGTCAGTTTATTTACACTGAAGACACGCTCCTGATTTTACAACAATTAGCGTTGTTTCATCGTGAATCATTACAAATCCCATTCCTCGCTATTACAGGAAGTAATGGTAAAACTACGACGAAGGAATTGGTATCGACTGTGCTTTCGAAACAATATAAAATCCACGCCACTGTTGGCAATTTTAATAATCACATTGGTGTACCCCTGACTCTCTTGCAAATCAAAGAGGATACTGAAATTGCAGTCATTGAAATGGGTGCAAATCATATAGGAGAGATTAGCGCATTATGTCAAATAGCAAAGCCCACACATGGACTCATCACCAACATTGGAAGGGCTCACCTGGAAGGATTTGGATCTCTCGAAGGTGTCAAACAAGGTAAAGGTGAATTATTTGATTTTCTCCACTCACATAACGGAATTACGTTTGTCAACGCAGATGATTCACGTGTGAGGGAAC
>JALYSC010000080.1:3181-6725 GCA_030855005.1 Bacteroidota bacterium
ATGCTGATATTCAATTCCAATTTATACCGCCTCATGATCAGCAAGGATTTATACTGATTAAAGATAATATGCAAATACAAAGTGCGATGTATGGGGAATACAATGCTATTAATATGGCAGCTGCATTTACTGTTGGCGAACACTTCAATGTAGATCGTCAACTGATTATTGATTCCTTGTCTATTTTCCGATCAACGTCCAACCGGTCAGAGATAATTACCTATCATGGATGCACCCTTATAAAAGACGCTTATAATGCCAATCCCTCAAGTATGGAGTCGGCCATTAAATCTTTTTCCGAAAGTTATCCTTCAGGATGGCTGATACTTGGTGATATGAAAGAACTGGGATCAGAAAGTCATGATTTACATCTACATATTATTAATACAGCAGCTTCATATTCATTTGATAAAATAATCCTTTTAGGCAAAGAATTTAAAGCTGCATACGAAAATCTTAATGGTAAGATTGCAACTATCTCACTAGCAGAAGATATAGAGCAATTAAAGGAAAAATGGAATTGGGATGAATGTATGGGGAAATCGCTCCTGTTGAAAGGATCACGTTCCATGCATCTTGAAAAATTATTAGAGGACTGATTTAGCCAAGTACTGAACGTATGACAACTCCGGAATAATCTTCTTCACACGCTTTGCGATAATCATAATAAGAGCAAGGAATTTTTCGTCCTGATTTATTCTCAATCCACCATCTTCCTGATACTTCACTTTTGTAGAATGACAAGCTATAGTCATGTTCTTTTGGCTGGACAATGTACCGGGTCAAAGGACTTTTCTCAGGATCTTCCCTAAGAATTGATCCTTCTAGCAGATACCAGATCATTTGGGCAAGGGCATTAGCAGTCATACCCAATTCATCCGCTTCATATTGATATCCATAGATACCTACAGTAGAAAGTGATTGCCCTGCACCTGCATAACGGAATAGTTGACATGCTTCCATGATGGTGAGACCACTTCCGCTCATTCCTGTCATATATCCTGCTTCAGCAGCCGATAGACTATCGCAGTTGAACAGGATCGCATCGGAATCACGCAAGCAAGGCTCAGCCAGACTTAAATCGTCTCTCAGGTCACTCAACCGAAGATGACCTTCGATGCGAAGATGTGATTCTGATACCAGATGCCTTTGTGTACCGATGTATTGAAACATTGGACTGGTATGATCGGTACGTAAGTGAACATCATCATCAAGATTGGACTCACGAATAATACTTGCCATCCTGATGCCCTGAATCTGGTATTTCATAAACCCTACCGGAGGTCCCACCAGCATAATGAGTGCACCACTATTAGATATTTCTTTGAGGATTGGTAAAAGGTGCTCAGGGTTACGCTGAAGGCAAATTCCATAATCAAGGACTTTCAGAGCAGATCCGGGGGTTGCGTTAAACTGATAAAGATCCTTTTTGATCCGTTGTCCAAGTAGACGATCAAAACTGATCAGGGCTAGATCTCCCGAAGTACAGGGTGTGTCATCGTCCTGTACGAATTGAATTTGGTGCCAAAGTGAATTTTTGCTTAACCTATCAGGCCGTATTGCTGCCTTATCGTCCGGTTGAAACCAATGTGAAACCATGTTGTAAATATATTAAATAAAAATGTAATATGTTAATTTTTATTTTCCAGATATTCCCATATTATTCACATCATCGCTAAACCTTCTTTGGTTTATTGTTATTCTATTATAAAAAGGATATTTTTGCAATACACAAATTGATAAATCTTAAAAACACTAACCCTATGACACGACTATTATATGTCCTGCTGTCAACTCTTCCCTTTCTATTTGCTTCAAATCTTGTCGCTCAGACGGTAGATGATAAATTCGCTGCTCCTGTAATCGAAGATGAAATGACAGCAGATCCGGAGCAGAATAAGATGTGGCGTACAGGCCAGGCAGTCTATTCCGCAAAACCGAAGAATATGTGGGAACTTGGCATTCATGCAGGCCCTGCTTTCGTTTCAGGTGATGTGGAAGCACCATTTCCTGCCGGATATGGATTTGGACTTCATTTAAGGAAAGCCCTTAACTATACTTTCTCTATACGCTTCGACGGTGCATATCAAAGTTCAAAAGGTTACGATGCCAGGCCCGCAAGTGCATTTGGTGCAGAAAGAATCTACTATCAAAATAATGGATCCTCTCCTGCCTTGGAAGCTTATGCCGTTCCTGGAGCCATATATCACCGTAACTACAAAGCCGATATTCTTATGGGTTCATTGGAAGGCCTGATTAACATAGGCAACGTTCTCTTTCACAAACCTTCCAACAGGACGAACTTCTACATTATTGCAGGTCTTGGTCTCAATATGCCAAGAGTATACAGCGATCTGCTGGATGGAAGCGGAAATCCTTATGATTTCACCGGAGTAGCAGATGGCAACAATCAAACCATCGAACAAAGAAAGAATTCCAGAAACAATCTGAAAGATCTCCTTGATGGGGATTTTGAAACACGCGGAGGTATTGAAAAGGACATTATTTCATTGGGCGACAACAAAACATTAATCCCTCATTTTAATGTTGGTATGGGACTTTCTAAAAAATTATCCCGCAGAATTAACTTAAGCATCGAACATAAAGTCATGTTGAGCGATAACGATTTGCTGGATGCATACGAATACCGCACACTTGGTGATGAAACCAATAGCAACGACTTCGCTCATTATACTTCAGTTCGGCTGGGTATCAATTTAGGATCTTTCGAAAAACGTGTTGAGCCATTATACTGGGTTAACCCACTTGATGGACCATTTAATGATATTGCTGAACTTAAGCAACGTCCTAAATTTGATCTGACTGATAGTGATGGTGATGGTGTAATTGATATGACGGATCAGGAAATCAACACACCAGCGGGTTGTCCTGTTGACACCCGTGGTGTAACTCTGGACAGTGATGGCGATAATATAGCAGATTGTAAAGATCAGGAACCTTATTCTCCTCCAGGTTTCGAAGTAGATAACAACGGAGTAGCACAAGTTCCGGATAATGGTTATCTGACTGAAGAGGAAGTAGTCAATATTATCAATACTCGTGGAGGCAGCAATTTCAGCTGGTTTCTTCCTATGATCCACTTCGATCTTAATAAATATTATGTCAAACCTGAATTCTACGGTTCGCTACATCAAGTCGCATCAGTGATGAATTCACATCCTGATCTGAAGGTTGTGGCTCATGGCTTCACAGACAATCGGTCATCTGATGGATATAACAATGTATTGTCTTATAATAGGGCCAATGCAGCAATCAACTACCTGGTTGAGAACTACAATATCCCACGTAGCAGGTTTATCCTTAGCTATGGAGGCGAGCAGGCTCCAATCGTTAAAAACCTGCCTGACAGTCATAATGTAAATACTACTCAGGAATACAAACACTATATCAACCGCCGTGTGGAATTCCGCGTGGCAACAGCGACTGATACCGATATGTCTCGTCCGGCTGGACCTGAAGCAGGTGAAAACACACCTGGTTCATCCCGCCCAGGCTCCAAATATTCCGGTAACCGGAACTCTGG
>JALYSC010000080.1:6735-9777 GCA_030855005.1 Bacteroidota bacterium
TGAGATAGATTTTTTTGTGTATTCAAAAGCTCCTGTTCAATAGTGATCAGGGGCTTTTGACATTTTTAACAAGAAGTAACACAGCCAACAGTTTATACCTAATTTTACCCAACAACTCATAATCAAAGAATAAACATGGCTGAAGTAATACGTATGCCCCGCCTGAGTGATACTATGGAAGAAGGAAATATCGTAGGCTGGCTAAAAAAAGTTGGTGATAAGGTTTCTCCCGGAGACATCCTTGCAGAGGTTGAGACCGATAAAGCCACTATGGAGCTGGAAAGTTTTAATGAAGGGTATCTGCTCTATATCAGTGTGAAAGAAGGTCCCGTCCCTGTCAATGATGTACTTGCTGTCATCGGTGGTAAAGACGAAGATTATAAGGCCGCATTAGCTTCAGCAGGCTCCTCTCAATCAAACTCTGGTACTGAATCTAAAAAAGATGAACCTGCCGGGCAGGAAAATCAAGCAGAGCCAGCTGCGATAAAAAAGACAGAAGCCCCTGAAGAAGTTACAGAAAAACCTGATGCGCCTAAAACAAAATCAGAATCGTCAACTCCTCAAAAAAGTGAAACCGTCTCAAAAAGTGACTCACGTGTGAAGTCTTCTCCACTTGCTAAATCCGTTGCTGCCGAAGCAGGAATTGATTTGACTAATTTGAAAGGTACAGGTGATGGAGGTCGTATCATAAAGAGAGATGTTGAGAATTTCGTAAGTACAAATAAAGAACAGACCGCAAAAACAAATACCCAAGCAGCTGTTCAGTTTGGAGATGTGCCACTTTCACAAATGCGTAAAACCATTGCAAAAAGACTTGTGGAAAGCAAATTCTCAGCTCCACATTTTTATCTGACAATGAAAATAAATATGGACAAAGCATCGGATGCGCGGAAGCTCATCAATGATCAGCTTGGTCTTAAAATTTCATTTAATGATTTTGTTATCAAAGCCTGCGCAATTGCATTAAAAAAACATCCCGCAATCAATTCTTCATGGATGGGTGATAAAATTCGCTTCAACAAAGACATCAATATTGGTGTGGCTGTTGCTGTAGATGAAGGATTATTAGTTCCTGTCCTTTTCGGAACAGATAAATTGGGAATGTCAGAAATCAATACAGCAGTAAATGTACTGGCAGATAAAGCTCGAAATAAAAAATTACAACTTCCGGAAATGCAGGGAAACACCTTCACGGTCTCTAACCTTGGAATGTTCGGAATTGATGAATTCACAGCTATTATCAATCCGCCTGATGCTGCCATCCTGGCAATTGGTACTATCTCAGACGAGCTAACATTGGTAAATGGCAATGTCAATTCTTCAAAAGTGATGAAAGTAACGCTGTCATGTGATCACCGTGTGATTGATGGTGCTACTGGTGCTAAATTTCTTCAAACTATCAAACAACTTCTGGAAAATCCGGTATCGATGCTGGTATAATGCATCTTGCTGATGCTTAGCATTACCACTCTTTTATGGCAACTTATTCATCGCGTCATCTCGAATATGCAATCCGCACGATCAGCCGACTTCCGGGTATAGGTCGTAAAAGTGCATTGAGGATAGCGCTATTTCTACTAAAACATAAAGAGAGTATTCTTCCGGAAATAGTGGATAGTCTTACGGGCATTCGCGACCATATACAATATTGCAAAACATGTCATAATCTTTCTGACACGGACACATGCAGTATTTGTATAGACCCTTCAAGACAAAAAAATACAATTTGTGTTGTGGAGTCTGAACGTGAAGTTCTTGCTATCGAAGACACAGGACAATATCATGGGCTCTACCACATTCTGGGAGGCGTCATTTCGCCTATCGATGGTGTGGGCCCTCAGGATCTTAATATATCAACGTTGCTGACGAGAATTCAACATCAGGAAATTAAAGAACTTATCATGGCCATCAGTCCTACGATTGAAGGTGAAACAACTATATTTTATTTATCAAAATTACTTAAAGATATTCCTGTTAAAATAAGTGTGATCGCACGAGGAGTGGCATTTGGTGGAGAACTCGAATATGCCGACGGTGTCACTTTAGGAAGATCCATTATTGCCCGCACTAATATCGAATTGAGCGAAAGCTCTTAACCACCTATCCTGTTGCGAGTTTCCGTTATTATCGTCAGCTATAATGTTTATCCCTTTTTAGATAATTGTCTGCGTTCCGTACAGCAGGCCATAAAAGGAATTGATTGTGAAATCATAGTGGTTGACAATGCATCAGTCGACAGGACTATACCCTACCTTAAAGAATATTTTCCTCAGGTAAAGCTCATTGCAAATCAGGAGAACGTTGGTTTTGCAAAAGCAAATAATCAGGGAATTGATCAAAGCTCAGGAGAATTTATTCTATTGCTTAATCCGGATACTATTGTATCAGAGAATACTTTAAAAGTATGTCTGAACTATATGGATCAAAATGTAAAAGCAGGAGCTATCGGTGTCAAGATGATCGATGGCAGCGGGAGATTTTTACCTGAATCCAAAAGAGGATTCCCTACCCTTCGCGCTTCATTCATGAAGATGACTGGTCTATATCATTTATTTCCACGCTCTCAATACATGAATAGTTATTATCAGGGCCAAATTGATGAAAATGAAACTGCAGAGATCGATGTACTCTGCGGAGCATTTATGTTCATCCGAAAAAGCACACTGAATGCATCAGGATATCTGGATGAAGATTTTTTCATGTATGGTGAAGACATTGATCTTTCTTACCGCATCCGGCAGACAGGTCAATCTATAGTGTACCTACCTACAACAAGTATCATACATTACAAAGGTGAATCGACACGTAAGTCATCACTCAATTATATCATGACCTTCTATCAGGCCATGCTGATATTTACAAATAAACATCCGGAATTTAGCGGCCAGAAATTTCTGATTCGCATTGCCATTTATCTGCATGGCTTAATTCAGTTTTTTAAACAAACTGCCGTCAGATGGTGGCCTCCGATGATTGATGCAACTTTATTTGCAGGTTCATTTGTACTGGTGAGTAAACTTTGGGCTACGTATTACTTCGGAG
>JALYSC010000465.1 GCA_030855005.1 Bacteroidota bacterium
ATACAACCACGGACCTCATCTCCTCTACTTACTGCAGAGAGCAAAAAGAGGGTGCTACCTAAACGGCAGGAAATTATTACAGGGATTCGAAAAGAAATAATTGAAGTGCTCATTCGATTGGAAGTCCTGGGATTGATCATCAGACATTATCCGAATCCATTTACATGGTTGAAGGTATTCCAAGCGATGGACCCGCATCGTAAGAGCATACTTGGAAACCGACGGGTAAAAAAGATTGCAAAAGTGGAAGGGAAATACTATTGGGGTGCTTACATTCCGGCATGGCCTACAGATATATTTCATGATTTTCTGAAAGCTGAGTTGCATCGGGTTTATCAAATCAGTTCCAAAACCAACAGACTGACTAATATTTATTTAGCAATCACTAATAAATGTCCATTGCAGTGTGATCATTGTTATGAATGGGATGCACTCAACAAAAAGGAGAAAAGCTCACTTGATGGTTTAAAAAATATTGTGAAGAAATTTCAGGCAGAGGGCGTATCGCAGATTCATCTCAGCGGTGGCGAGCCATTAGTAAAAATAAAAGACGTCATAGAGCTTCTCCAAACGTCAAAGAAAAACAGCGAATTTTGGGTTCTAACTTCAGGTTTTAATCTTTCCATGGAGAATGCACTTTCACTAAGGAGAGCAGGATTATCGGGTGTCATGATCAGCCTGGATCATTATGATGCGGAATGGCACAATATGTTTCGTGGATTTGAAAATGCATATACAGGAGCAATAGATGGCGCCAGGAATTCAATCTCAGCAGGCCTTGTTACAGTACTAAATCTTTGTGTTACAAAAGCTTTTGTTTCAGAAGATAACCTGATGAAATACATGGAGCTGGCCCAAAATTTGGGCGTTGCATTTGTACAATTTCTTGAACCGCGTGCTGTAGGTCATTATAAAGGTCAGAATGTCGACCTGACGCGGGAACAAGAATTAATAGTTGAAGAATTTTATATCAAGATGAATTATGATGATCTATACAAGGATTATCCCGCAGTATGTTATCATGGGTACCATCAAAGACGAATGGGGTGTCACGCAGCCGGAAAGAGAAGTGTATACATTGATACAGTGGGAGATGTTCATGCATGTCCATTTTGCCAGGCCGCTACCGGGAATGCCCATACTGACGACATTCATGGGTGCATGGGAACCTTACAGAAAACAGGTTGCCATAAATTTTCATGAAGTCACTACTGACTAAGTGATCGTTACGTTTTTCGCTTTTTCTTTTCAGCGGCAGG
The DNA here is from genome assembly GCA_030855005.1 of Bacteroidota bacterium. Taxonomy (GTDB): domain Bacteria; phylum Bacteroidota; class Bacteroidia; order Chitinophagales; family Saprospiraceae; genus Opimibacter. Next base: position 1,260 of record JALYSC010000465.1, read on the forward strand.
AAAGAGGACGTTATTTAATATCAGGCGATAGCCGGGGCTGTTAGGATGAAGATTCAGATCGGTGTCTGGGTCGGTGACATAGTGTCTGTAATCTTCCGGATCGTGGCCACCATAGAAAGTCCATGTGCCGAATCCAAAGATGCCATGAATATATCGCACTTCGTCTTCTGGTTTATTTTCTCCAAGAATGAGGACATCTGATTTGATATAGTTTTTGTCAAAGGCAGTGGTTTGACCCATAAAGCCTTTGACTGTGCGTGTGTGACATTGTGTCAACATAGTTGGGATAGGGTCCCATTTGGCAGAAAAATCAAACAACGTAAAGTAGTCTCTCTCCGGAACTACATTTCTATCACGATGATCAACAGTGGAGAATTCATACTCCATTGGATTGGTAACAAGTGTAAAGTCTTTGAAAGCAAAACATTTGCTGAAATCCAGCTTTGATTGAGCATCAGGATCTGCGCCATCGCCATCAAAGATATCTGCGCAGATATCGAGGCCTTCTGCTGATAGGGCAATGTCGTAGGAGTCGGTTGCACTACACATGGCAAACATAAATCCACCACCTCCAACAAATTCACGGATCTCTTTCACCACTGCCAGTTTGCATTGGGATACCTTGTCATATCCAAGGCTCTTAGCTAATTCTTCCTGGCGACGCTGGCTTTCTTTATACCATGGCTGCATGCCAAACGAGCGGTAGAATTTCCCATACTGCCCTGTGAAATCTTCATGGTGAAGGTGAAGCCAATCGTATTCTGCAAGTTTACCCTGCAGGACTTCACGATCGTAGATCTTTTCGTACGGAATTTCGGCGTAGGTGAGTACAAGCGTGACGGCATCATCCCAGGGTTGAACACGTTCTCCACGATTATTAAAATCCGGTGTATAGACAGCAATTTTAGGTGCTACTTCCAGTTTGATGGTTTCTGTATTTTCTTCCGGATTACTAATGTCGGTCCGGATCTTGGCAAACTCTCCATTTGTGATCACCTGGTAGGATACATCCCGCGTCTTGCATTCTTTTTCGAAAAGCTGGTTGTATTCAAAAGCGAAGGATCCTCCCCGATAGTTGAGGAGCCAATATGCTTCCATCCCGGAATCCAGGATCCAGTAGGTAATCCCATACGCTTTCAGGTGATTACGCTGAGTATCATCCATGGGTAACAGGATGTAGGAGGCTTTCAACTGATTAAAGGAAAGCAGGCAGGAGGCAACAAATAAAATCGTTCTAAAAAGTGAAGTCCGTGTCATCAGCCACAAAGAGAATTGGAGGTGCGTCAAATATACCCCTAAAACGACCGAAAGGTTCAAATATTGGACTAGCAGCGATCAAGCATTTCCATGCCCTCCAGTATATTTTTCCAATCTTTGCAGTCGTTAAAGCACAGGTCATCTTTATCAACAATCCACTGAAAGCGTGCAGAATCTGAGTTGGCAATACCCCTCGTGGTACCTGTTGTTGTGTGTTTTGCTGGGCGTTGCCGCGGCGATCCTTCTGTACAGGAAGGATAAAACCTTTGTGGAGCAGCCGGTTTGGCTCAGGGCCTTAATGGCGATTTTGCGTGGCGTCGTCGTCACTGTGTTGGCCAGTCTGCTCCTCGCTCCGCTGCTCAAACTTCTTC
>JALYSC010000466.1 GCA_030855005.1 Bacteroidota bacterium
GAGTATTGGAAATCCATAAGTTATACCGCCCCGATATTGAATCTCACTATCCAATTCATCGAATCCACGGGCACCCTGATAATTACTACCCAATTGAATAGAACCTTCGCTGATATCCTGGGATAAATATTCGCCATGCAATAGCGTATAATGAGAGGGTAAGATTGCAGGCACTGCAAAATCAGTAGAGATATACAGTTGGGATATCTGCACTTTACTCACTTCGTGTGAATAAGAAATATCTACCCTCTGCGCCCAGGTAGGCATCGCCTGGCGATAAGCCCGTTTGCGACTATTAATGAAGACACCTCGTTGGGTCAGATAATTAAAATGAAAATCTTCAGAGATATCTGTCTTCGGTCTCAACTTGCTGATACCTGCAGAATAATCGACTGCGAAATATAGATCCTGCCGGAAGACACCTGAAGAATATGTAAGTGGAAGAGAAACACCTGCATTTACCCTATCATTCAGGACTCTGAATTCTTCATCATCCGGACCTAATATTTTCCTTCCGGTTTGACTGATGCCGAAAGAAAAGACAGGATACCACATACCAAATCGGACATCCAGGTACGGTCCACCTGCTTTTGAATTTCGATTGTATTGATATCCTCCTGCCATGGATATTGTATTCAGAATATTGTTGGATCGCGCTTCGATACCCCATTCAGGATCATCTACAGCAACACTGATACTATGAAAATTGATCGCATTCGCCCATGGAGAATATTTTTTAATCTCGAATGTGGTGCGTTCATCTGTTGTGGATAGCAGATCAATGCCAGATTCTCCTGGCACATATTTACGGCCGTCACTGAGATTATGCATACTCCATTGACGAGGCAATCCTGGCAGCCGTACGAGCTTATGACCTTTCAATGTGAATTGTGAACTTACCACAGCATCCTGCACGGGATCATATACAGGATTGTAATAAGCTGAATTGCCACTACTTACTTTATAAAAAATTCCTTCCTGACGATCTACAGCATATACCTGATCCAGATGATCCATTCCAGTTGTGAGAAATATCCAATTCTCGTAAATCGTGGGCTTGCCCAACACCGACATGCTATAATGTGTAATGAGTTGTATTTCACCTGTAGTAATGTCCTGTTGGACAAGTGCCATTTTTCCCTGATCATTTCGTGCAGTCGCTATGATATGTAATTCATCTTCAGACCAAATAGGATACCCGAGATAAAGATTTTTTTCGTTGGGAATCTTTTTCAATACGGCCCCTGATCTTGCATCGAGCAGGTGAAGTTGGTATCTACCATCTGCATCTTCATGAAGTGCCACAATTTTTGCACCCTGTCGATCAAGTGATGGTGTGTAATAACCTTTTTCGGGTGTAAAACATGTTTTATTTCCGGTATCCTGATCGTAAACTACAATGACATTTTTATCCTTTCTCGCCCACCGCGGATCGAAGCGTAATTCCGTCCATACAAAACGATGATTGCTATGATCAAAAAATGTTTCCTGTTGCAAACCCATACTCACAATTCTCTTGCGCTTTCCTTCAGGAGTGATTTGATAAATAGCTGTGATGTGATCAAAAGTTGTAATGGCTGTATATATAGAACCATCCCCATCCACATCGGGATAGGTCATGTCAAAATAATCATTGGCTATATCTTTTTCAGGAATGGTGACCAAAGGATATTCGACATCCTTTTCCTTTTGCGCGACCCACTTATCTCGATACCAATTCATGGTTTCAGCATACATATGCTTGTTGCGCAGACCTGTCCGCGCTTTGACAGCATAGGACATGGGGCCCAACAGGTATTTAAAATTTGCCGCTGTCTCAATAATGGTATCCCAGGTAGCTTCACCAAAAAGATGGTTACCATATTGGACCATCATGTAGCCCATTGGATAAATGTCAGGTGTAAAATGGCGATAGGAACCATTCCGCACTTCATAATAATCCCATATGTCACCCTGTAATAGTTTTTGGTGAAAGGGTAAGGTAAAGTTGCTTAATCGTCCTCGTCCCTGTTGTGTCCATTTCGTTTCCGCGAAAACTGCATCTCCTTCGCGATACCAATTCGGGATGGCAAGACTGTAAAGACCTGCAAAAGCGAAATCACCAAAAATCAATTTAATAATATGACTAAAGCCAGTGTTGGCTGCATTGACTTGTTGTACATGACGGTATTCGTGAATGGCCAGGAGATCTGCCCAGGGTAATGAACCTAATGAAAATGGATTTTCATTTGCCTGAAGATAAAATTCTGACACATACGGAGCGAGACCTACATAGCCATTTGAAATATTGGTGTGGGGCTGTAGGATAACCGAAATGGGTTTATATCGTTTTGCAGTCGATATAGGATCGACAGAAGCGAGTTTTAACATCAGAGAAGCAACGCGTGTCGCAACTTCGTCCTGACCTTCCGGGAAGATAACGCGAAGACTATCATCCTTCAGCTGGTGCCATTTGACCGAAGGCGGCAATAGCCCCATTCGCTGAGCCTGTGCTTGGTGTATGATCATCACCAATCCCAGTACTAGGAAAAAACGAATCCCTTTATACATTCAGGGTAACATTATGATCGTGAAGAGTGGCCGCAATATCGATCATCAGGGATGGATCGTGTTCGAATGCATTTCCAATGACAATAATATCTGCTCCTGCCGAAATATTTTCTTTCACTTTTTCGGCGCTGCGTATTCCACCACCGACGATAATGGGTACAGAAACGGCTCCTCGCACTGATGCAATCATATCAGAAGGTACTGGTGTGGAAGCTCCACTGCCGGCATCCATAAAAATAAGTTTAAGACCCAGCATTTCTGCTGCCATGGCAGTACAAACAGCAATATCCGATTTGGTATCTGGAATGGGCGATGTATTGCTCATATATAATAC
>JALYSC010000081.1:0-8408 GCA_030855005.1 Bacteroidota bacterium
GGTATATGTTGCTTCGATTCGTCACTTACCTACTCCTCCCGAATTAGTAAAAGTTACCGGTGATGAAAGTATTGTAATGTTAATTACAAATGAAGTTTTATCTAAATCTCAACTTGTTGCTCCAGCACAAACTACCGAACCAGCATCACTGGAAATAAAAGTTGAATCCGGTAATGTCACCGTGTATGATATTGACAAAAAAAGAAAAGCCTATGTAACTGACGGTACTACACCGGAGCATCTGGTGACTGTCAGGGATGCTTTGGACAAGATTGTTATGTGGAGACGATTGATTGAATTGGAAAATGCAAACCTGTCTTCCAAAGTGAGCCAGTTTGTAGATTACGAATTGCAGGAGATCAATGAAGAAGGCCAAATAAAATTGCATACTAAAGATGCCCGCATCTCTGCAACAAGTGAAAGCATGGCCAATCGCATTCCTGCATTTTTGCCTGTAGTGCACGTGAAAAATGCGCAACAGCCATTGTATTTTTATTTGTTTTTTATTGCATTCGATTATTCCATTTCATGTCCCGGTGGAGAAGTAGTCTATCGAGCTTATGAATATGAAGACAAATCAGATGTAAAAATTCCTCTTTGGAAAAAAACGCTCGGTTGGGGTCCGGCAAAGGATAATCCGGAAGATACTTGTGTATTTAAATTACTTGTCACTACGGAACCGCTCGATTATCAGCAGTTTTTGCAAAGCGGATTGGGAATCCATCGTGATATATTAGGCGAACCAACTCCTCAGAAATTATTTGATGACTGGAGTTCGCAATCGATATCGATTACTATGGTACGTCAGGATAATACCATCAATGCTAATCAGGATGTGAAGCTCGCTGATGGACAAATAACTATTAAAGCCCATCCTACGGTCAATGGTTCGGTGAGTATTGGTCATGCAGAAACCAATACCAGAAGCACCGCTGACATTCATTCGTTTGCACGTCTATCAGGAGCAAATGTATCACTTGTTGATTTTAGTCCAAGCCGAAGCATGCAGCTTCAGAATGTAATTGAAATAGACAATATTCAACTCAATAATGAGGAAGATCTAATAGACAATCCAATCGAAATTCATCTGCGTCAAACTTTCCAGGAGAATGAATTGATGTTGCCCATAGCGTTTGATGGCGAGTATTTCCATGTTGTCGGTGATGCGGTGACGGATGGAGAAGGAACAAAGATCAATGTTAGAAGTATTCCCGATCGAAAAGTAGTTGGAGAAAATGCAATGGGTGACAGAGGAATATTAAAATCGATCAGGATGACTTTTTGTAAAGTCACGTTAGATCAGAAGGATGTCAATCAATTACGTTGGGCAGAAAAGATGCCGGATGGGACTATTGCTTTACATCGCGAAAGCCTTGGCATTAAAGTTGGAAAGGCAAAGAAAATCCTTTTAGTGCTGCATGGCCTGGCAGGTGATGGATTGATGATGACGCAATCCATCTTTGAAAATATGGCAGCAGGTGGCATGGATCAATATGATTTGGTGTTGGTCTATGATTATGAATCCCTGAATACACCACTGGATGACACTGCCAGGCATTTGAAGTCCACCTTAAGCGATTTTGGTTTTGGTCAGGATGAAAAGCGCATTACTATTATCAGTCATAGCATTGGTGGATTGATAGCACGGTGGATGATTGAGCAGGAAGGAGGAAATGCATTCATCGATCATTGTATCCTTGTGGGGACGCCAAATAATGGATCTATGTATGGTCGTATAGATTCGTATGTAAAATGGGCGCAAACTATTCTTGATCTGGCTATTAATTTTATTCCCAAGGTGGTTCCGTTTTCAGGCTTGCTTTTAAAATTTCTCAAAACGGCCACTGACCTTAGTGGTTCGCTTGCTCAGATAGATCCGGAATCAGACTTTGTCAATAAGCTTAACAGCAGCAAGGATCCTGGAATTCGCTATAGCGTGCTTTCTGGTGATGCCGCTGGGATTGATATTGAAAACAATGGCTTCAGTGGATTTATAAAAACGTCACAACAACGTTTGGGTAAATACATGAATGGAAATGAACCCAACGATTTGTTTGCACCTGTCAGAAGTCTTCAATGCAAAGAACTGTGGGAAGGCAGACAAGGTGTAACTATTCCTGATCCGGTGGCCAATTACCATTTCGGTTATTTTTTAACACCTGGTGGAACGCGTGATGCGAATACTGTTTGGAAGCAGTTGAATGATGTATTGGCTTCAGAACCTGTCAAGAGCTGAAAGGGATAATATTATTTGTTGAATCTGTATCTGGTTTGATTCTTATCTCCTTCTTTTGTCAGTAAACCCTTTTCTAATCCTTTCAATAAATCTCTGCTCGCTGTAGCACTCGATAGGTTTTTGAATGTGTTCATATAATCCTTTCTTGAAAAAATGTTATTACCTAAAGCTTTGTAATAATCAAGTCTATCCAGGTCTTTCAAAATTCTGTTGTTGAAATTTAAAAGGTCTTTTAATGCCTGATCTATTATAGTTAACATGTATTCAATGAAAGCAGTTGATTTTCCTGCTTTATCCGAGATTGATAAAGATCGATAATATTGATCCTGGTTTTTCGCAATAAGCGTTTCAAACGGAAGAAACTCGAAAACTGGAAAATCCTGTAGCAATATGACGATTTGCCATAATCTTCCCATTCTTCCATTTCCATCTAAAAACGGATGAATAAATTCCATTTCATAATGAAACACACAACTTTTAATTAAGCTAATATCCTTGTCATTTTTTAGATATGCAAATAAGTCTGCCATCAAATAACTTACGTTCTTAGCTGGTGGAGCAATATGTGCAACATTACTTCCATGCGCGATTCCGACTCCTTTATTTCTGTATTTCCCCGGACTCTCTATCAATCCATGCATAAGGAGCTTATGGGCTTCCAAAAATGATTTCTGAGAGGTTGGTTTAAAACGGGTAAGATTATCATACACCTTAATCGCATTCAGTACTTCCGTTACATCTTTTTTTGGGCCAATCACTTTGCGGCTCTCAATGATGGCTGTTATTTGTTCCTCAGAAAGAGTGTTCCCTTCAATTTGGAGTGTTGAATGAATAGTTTTTATCCTGTTTTGCTTTCTTAAGCCAGGCGACTGTCTCTGAAAGTGATTTGCATTCACCTCACCTAACTTTGTTGAGATAGAACTGATCAGGCTTAAAATTTGAGGAAAGATGTCATAAGGGGGTTTCATTGATAGTATCATTTGATAGTATCAAAGGTAATTGATTTAGGTGAGGATCAAGACCCTGCCTTGCGTTAGTCAGTGATAGCGCCAGGAGCTGTCCTTAAGTATTGTGTCATAAGTTGAGTATTTACTTTACCTTTTTTCAGCTGTTCTATATAGATCTTTTATTGCAGTAACGTAAGGGATATAAATGATTAATCCATTGACAACCAAAATAAGGTATCTGTTTCTGGATCATTGGCCAATTGCCAGGTTCTACCAGTATGAATATGCAACAAGAAGGTATATCTGACCCCAAGCCCGGAGGTAAAAAGTTGAAAATTGACTTTGTCTAGTGATAATGCAGAGGCCATGCTTTTTCTAATACCGTATTCAATCAATTGTTCAGATGTCAATTCAGTAAATTGTACAGGAGTTAAGTCTTTTATTTTTGCGATTTGTTCAGGAGTTAATTCTGCAATTAATCCTAAAGCTGATTCTAAATATAGGTCAGCTATTTGATCAATCCCAAGCGATTGCCATGCTAATTTATCTTTCAATGACTGTTCTAACTGAAAGGGTCTAATCTTTATATTTATCGAGTTTAAATGTATATCTCGCGCCCATTTCTGATTGCATTATTCATAACGAGATGTATCAGGTACGCTTGAGCTTTGATGTCTATGTACATCCTGAGATCGGACCTGATAGGCCTCTAATAAGATTTACAGGCTCAAAATAAATTTTGTCATAAGTTTTACTATAAATTTAATTCTAACACATATGCAATCGCATTCCATAAGTTGGCAAACATGTTAATTCCACTATCAAAATTTGTGTCCACGTGAACGGTTCGGCTACCCGAAAGCAGGACTCGTTTGTAGAAATCCATCTCCAGTTAGCTGTCTTCAAAGTTATGGTTATTCATTGTCAATGCGAAAATCCCTGCTGGCGGGTAGCTGATGTTATGTCTAGTGCGATTCTCCGAAAACTTCGTGGCTCAGGCTACTTTGTTTGCTTTGATTTTTTCTTGCTGTGCTAAAAGGTTAGTCCATTTTTGTTTAATCCGTTTAAATTCATTTAGATCAAAGTTTGGATCTGTCCGTTGACGGTACATTGCGTCACGGATCTCTCTAACCATTTGGACCGAGTCAAATAATTTGTTCTGTTTAGTTTTCATCTGTCAAATCTCTTGGGTTCCTGATTTCCAATACTTTATAACCAAGTTTTAAATTTACGGAATTATAGAGTCTTATCTTGTTATAGTTTACAATATGTTTGAAGTTCCAACTTACTAACAGGTCAACTTGATGAACGGTTGCAATTGCTATATGTTGAGCATCTGCAAGTGATTTACTGTTTACTATTTTCTCCTTCAGATATTGTTCGGATAAGTTCTTTGCCTCATTCGAAAGCTTCACTATTTCTAAATGGTTGGTTGGTATTTCTTTAAGTATCTGCTTTACACTAGCCGGTGCAAATCTTAACTCAAATTCAGAAACCTCAGAAATAATAGCCTTAAATTTTCCAATCTTAAACATGTCAATTAGTCGAATGGAATATATTTCAAATTCAGGATCAAAACATCCTCCAAACACTGAAGTATCCACGTAGATTCTCATTTCTCAAAGATAAGGATATCTCTGTTGATAGCATTGGACATAACTTGTTTATACACCTGATAAAATCAGGCCTATCCTTCTCTTTTCGACCAAGGCTACCCGACGGCAGGACTCGTATGTCAAAGCCTCCCTCTTGGTAGTTGTCTTCAAAGTTAAGATTCTTCATTGTCAAGTTGAAATCCCTGCTCTCGGGTAGCCGATGTTGTGAGCAGTTCTTCTGTTTATTCCTTTACTAATTGACGAAATTGGGCAAACGGTTTAGAAGGATCACTCAATTTCAATTTATCTGATTCGTTTGAAATAAAGCAAACTCTATTTGTGAAACCTAAATCTGCAATTTCCCTTTCAGAAAGTGAATCTTTTGAAACAGTAAAGCCTTCTTCGGGACCTAAAGCTGTCATGCAGTCAAAGCGCGTCAAACCTTCAATTTCGCATATTATTTTTTTCATCGGAGTCAAAACAACCTCTTTATTTGTACATGAATAGTCGCCCTCCTCAAATAGATACGATTTAGGTGTTTCATAATGGTAATACAAATAGAGCTCATACTGATTTCTGTCAAATTTATACGACCAGGACCATCCATAGCTTTCAGAACTAACAAACACTTCACCATCAGAAAATTCAGTGCCCTCTAATTTTGATTGCCCAAAACAGAAACTACTTCTTAGCACTAAAATCCAAATTATCCATTTCATTTTCAGAATTACTAATGCTCACATCTGTTGTGTAAACCTAATTTTGTCAGGCTTTAACGAATGTTCAGATTTCAATATATACAATCCATTTTAAAAGATGGTTACAATAGTATAAAATGAAAGAAGGGCCGCAATACATCACGTCCCTTCTTTCATTTTTACAATTGGTTTTCAATATTTTAAAACTGTGATGCATCATTTTTCTGCATCAAAATTTTCTCTATCCAACGGGGGGTTTTATGGTATCATCACCGCCGGTACCGCCTTTGCCATCGCCACGCGAACTCGGTACTCCAGTGGTATAAGCGACGAGAATACCCATGATGACCATTTGCACACCATGGTAAAGCATATCAACGAGATATTCGCTGAGCGGAGCATACGACAATAATGAATACCAGATAAATCCCATAGGTACAAATACCAGCAGGGTCACCCATAAGCCATAGCGGGCACCTTCACCAACAGGGGTGCCTCCACCAACACCTTTGAGATAAATGGAAACGAATGCAAAAGCAAAAATTAGCATACCCAATATCATATACGGCAAGTCAGGCATTGGTTTTTGCGTGGGCATTTGTGTAAAATAGTCTACCATCAACTGGCTGTAAAACAACCAGTCCATGAAGAACATAAAAGCAGCTGCAACTAAGACAGCTAAAAGAAGTTTTTCGATTTTCATTTTGTTCTGATTTTAAAGGAGTGAATAAATTATAGTTGGTTGGACGTCCAAAAGATCAATCCTTTTATATCGCGATTCCATGATATTTAGAATCTGCATCAATAAAACTATGAAACTTCAGACGTATGCTTTTAAAAATCTAATCAGGTAGAGCAGGCAGCATGGGATTTGGAGAACTGCGCAACTAAAGTAAATGTAACGAATATTATCACCTTTGCAAACCTCCGGTCATCCATCGCAATATTGAATATCTTTGGTGGCACACCAATGTTTGTATGGCTGAAAAAGACATCAGAAAACTTGCGGCCGTTATGTTTACGGACATCCAGGGCTATTCTGCCTCGGTGCAGGACGATGAAAAGGCTGGCCTGATCAAGGTAGAAGCCCACCGCCAGCATCTCCGGCACTACACTCAGATGTATCATGGGCAGGTGATCCAGTATTATGGTGATGGCAGTCTTTCGATCTACGATAGCGTTGTAGATGCCGTCCATTGTGCGATAGCGATGCAGAAAGCTTACCTCACAGTTGATCCGGTGCCTGTCCGCATAGGAATCCATGTGGGGGACATAGTTGTAAAAGATCAGTCTGTCTTTGGAGACGGGGTCAATATTGCTGCGCGGATTCAGGCAGTAGGAATTCCCGGATCTGTTTTGGTTTCGCAACGTGTCCAATCCGAAGTTGCCAATCATAAGGATATTCAGACCAAATTCATCGGTCTGCAGCGATTAAAAAATATCAAAGATCCAGTTGGTATTTATGCGATTATCAATGAAGGTTTGAAAGTGCCTCCTGTCAGCAATCGTATTCGTCAGTTGGCTAAAACAAATCGCGTAGTTCCGCTTGTTGTTCTGCTAGCACTTGTTGTTTGGTTCGTTGCGTATAAGGGTAAAGGATTAAATTTTAAAAACCAATTATTTACTGCAGAATCTATTTCTATTCCTATCCTTAAAAACTTTACAGGAGATCCTGCTAAAGATTTGATTGGAGAAATGGCTTCGCATTGGATGACTAAAGAATTGAGCAGAATTCCGGATGCCAATGTGGTCTCTTCAGAATCTGCAAGCCAGATGATTCAACTTGCAGGTCTGGATTTGACTTCCGATAGAGGTATGCGTAATTACGCCTCACTGACAGGTGCAGTTAATATTGTAGATGCTAACTATACACTGATCGGATCGAAACTAGACACACTGTTGATGTCAGGATATATTCGCAACCTGACTACAGGTTTGACATTGATTGATCTGCCTGATGTCACCTGCCTTGCTACATCGCCACTGGATTGTATACGGGAGATGTCAAGTAAAATCAAGGGATATTGGGTAAGTAAAGATGATCATGTGTTATCTCCCCCGGATTATGAATCATACAAAGCTTATCTCGCCGCACGTGGTTCATGGCGGACACCAGAAAAAGAATTCGTTGTCGAGCAGCTTAACAAATCGATGGCACTTGATTCTGCATTTATAGATCCTTATTTTTTAATGCTTGATTTTTTATATAACGAGGGTGAGCATGCCGCGGCCGCAGATACCATCAAAGCGATGCGGAAAAAATTTACAAATCTCGATGCGCGCCAGGCAAATTTGCTTGATTATCATCATGCTGATGTGAGTGGCGGTAACAAAGAAGCATATCATTATTTTTTGAATGAGTATAAACTTGACTCAAGAGATTTATTTACGAACAATTCGGCTATAGTATTGGCGCTGATGTATATACAGGATCCTGTGCAGGCGATTAACTTTTTTGAGGAAATACCTGTCGATAGTTTGCACATGGATGAATGCACTTATTGTGCTGAGCGACTTGACCTGGCGATGTGGGCTGCTTTGGATGCAGGCAATACCAAACTTGCTGATCAACTGGCTCCCAAAATGGAAAAAATTCTTTCGACAAGGCAGAGTTATGGGATGTTGATTATGTATTATGTTTCTAAAAATAATGAAGCGAAAATCAATGAGCTTATTGCGATAGCGTCACGCGACTCCACACTCGATAGTGATTGGCATTACCTGGATTTCCTGGCTGGTCGTTTATTTCTTTTACAGGAAAATCAAACAAGTGCTTCGAAGTATGCCAAGCGTGCTATCGCTTCTTATGGAGTTGTTCCGAAGGATAATTTCCGCATGCTTGGAAGAAGTTATTACATGGATCAGCAATTTGACAAGGCACTTGAATATTATCAACTTGCACATGAAGAAAGGCCATCCAATAGTCTTATCC
>JALYSC010000081.1:8418-9742 GCA_030855005.1 Bacteroidota bacterium
TATCCTGGGTGAACTGGGAATGGTGCATGCACGAATGAATGATAAGGTGAAGACAACAGAAATAATTAATCAACTTGATAGTCTGCGTAAGCCCTGGGAATATGGCAATACAGAATATTTGCAGGGGCGCCTTTATTCAATGACCGGTGATCTGCCGAAGGCCACTGAATATATATCAAAAGCACTTGAAAAGGGACAAAAATTTGAAATGTGGGTCACCTTCAAACACGATCCCGATCTGAAAGCGTTGAAAAATTATGAGCCTTATAAAAAGTTGATTTCTTCACTTAAAGATTAATACTTGATTTTAATTCAGGAAGCGTTGCAAAAGCTCTCACCGGAAAAGTGCCCATTCCCTTTACTTTCGGTGGTACCGCAGAAAATAAAAATTCCGTATCGGGAAGAGCGTTGAGGTTGGTCATGTGTTCTACAATTAAAATCTCTGCGCCTAAAAGGATTGTGTGAACAGGGCGATTATTGTGAGTCGTATCGTCGATATTATGACTGTCAATTCCTACCAGGACGGCACCTCTATCACGAAGAAGGATGGCTGCGTCTTTGGTGAGAAAAGGATGATCAGAAAAATATAGTTCTGTATTCCAATGCTGTGACCATCCTGTATGTACCAGTACTGCTTTCCCACGAACATCAATTTTGTTGAAGTACGACGCATCGATCGCGTTTACGTTTGTATGCACCACGATGGCAGGCAGATTAACGACCTCATGTAAATGAATTTGTGAAAGATCACGTCCATCTTCCTAACGGTGGAAGGGGCAATCGATATACGTCCCTGTATTAGCTACCATATCAATGCGGCCAATCTGGAAGGAAGTCCCTTCCTCATACCTTGATTTGGAATCTTCTCTTGACAGAAAATCGCAGATGATGGGCGCGGGTAGGCCTTTGTATGTGATGAGGCCATCGAAGACAGTATGACTTAGGTCAATTAATTGCATGGGATTAAGGTAAAAGATAAAAACTAAAAGATAAAAGGTAATAAGTCATTTGGGATTTAAAGGGGCTATGTTAAGTCATTGCTGAAGAATTTTTTGGATGCCGGATTAATAGATATCGGATACCGGACTCAAGGCGCAAGAATATGCAGAAACCATTTTGAACAATGCTTACCCTGAGCCTGATTCAGAATTTTTTGGATGCCGGATTAATAGATATCGGATACCGGACTCAAGGCGCAAGAATTTGCAGAAACCATTTTAAACAATGCAGATCATAAATGGTCCTGAAGGGACCACATAAACGTAACCGCGGGTGGAACCCGCGGCAGAGATGCAGCCCGCAGGGCTGCATCTCAAAAATATAT
>JALYSC010000467.1 GCA_030855005.1 Bacteroidota bacterium
ACGGAGGGAGCGCAGAGAATATTGTCGCGTAAATACGGTGAAATCGCAAATAAAATAATTCACGACTTACGACTCACGAAAAAGGTCGCGCAAAGACCATAGTGCGCAAAGAAAATTAGACGCAGGATATTGTCGCGCAAAGGATCATTTGTTTAGCATCCAGATTGTGTAATTGAGGATGGAGGCAAAGCTAACCCATGCGATATACGGGACGAGCAACCATGCTGCAGGTTTGGAAATTTTTGAAAAAGAAATTATGGTAAATAGGATCAACACCCACAACATGATGATTTCGGCAAAGGCTAAGCCAATTGAGTGAAATTTGAAGAAGATCATGGACCACCAAAAGTTGAGGAAGAGTTGGACAGCAAAAAGCCACATGGCAATTTTCTTTTGGGATTCCGGTGCTTGGCTTTTCCAAATGAGCCATAAGGATATACCCATCAATAGATAAAGGAAGGTCCATACAGGTCCGAAGAGGTAAGAGGGTGGATTCCATTCAGGTTTTACGAGGGAATCGAACCATGTACCGCGACCTGAATTTGAAAGAAAGCCACTGAGGATGCCTGTTCCTTCACAGATAAGGATGGCGATGATCAGTTTAACTGTGTTGGATGGACCCTTGGAGTTTTTCATGGAAGGGAAACAGGATGGGAAATATTATGTTTAAGAGAGCAGAGATGTGTCCCGCAAAAGTCGCAAAGTTCGAAGAGCATACATCTTACTCTCCTTCTCTCTTTCTCTCTTACTGTCTTACTGTCTTACATCTCACGTAGAGCCGGTAGAGCACGCAGAGAAAATTTCACTCTCTCATGTTCTCACGCTCTCACGTTCCCTGCCCTGAGCTGCACATGGATGAGTATGAGGTTTCGAAGGGTCACTCTCTCACGTATTGAGAATTAGCTCATCATAACGGAAGATCACGTCGAGGCCTTTGTTTTGAAAATAGCTGCGTGTTTCTTCTTCAGGACGGTCGCTGGTGGCAAGGACAAAATCACCACCCCATGCGCCAAGTGATTTTACACAGCCCCAGTAGTCGGAAAATTCATTATTCTGCACCGTTGGAAGGCCGATGATATCAGATACCAAAGTCTCGTGTTGACGAACGAGCGTTTCGAATTCTTTTAAGGTGGTAGCTGTGTTGATACTTTCAGTCAGGCGGGAGACTTTATCTACTGAACCATTAAGACTGGCCTTTGATTGATTATAACGCTTGAGCGCATCACGGCTGTTTTGTTTGCGGCCGAGATAGACGAGATACAAATTCTTTTTAAAGGAAGGATCGAAGTCTGCACCATCTATATGCAATTCATCTTCAAGGAATTGATAAAGCACAGGACCATCAGCATCTGCGCAAGCAATGTCGTAACCAGATCCGCCAAATGTATCGAAGAGAAGAATGTAAGGATTGATTTCAGCCCATTGTGCTACACACCATACGAGAGTCGAGCTACTACCAAGTCCCCAGTCACGATCAAATTCAAGATAGGTGTCGACAGTGTATTTGCGCCATTGCGATAAGAACTCGGAATTTTGACGACATGCAGCTTTTAGTAACTGAGTAATACCGTTACCGACTTCTTTGTCTGTGCAATCAATGCATTCGAAAGCCATCAGGTCGAAATTGCCTGAGAACCAAAGATTCCCTTTCCTGTCGTATGATTTCCAAACAATTTCACTGCCAGGACGCTCATTGACATTCATCGTTTGTCCCAGCTTACAGGGTAGCGCAAGGGAGATAGCACCATTCAGCACCAGGTATTCACCGGTGAGAAGGAGTTTTCCGTTTGCTTTGTAATGTCTTTTGGTTTGGACTGCCATTTTTTTCAGGGTGGGCAAAGATAATATCTTCGAACTTAGGTCAAAACGTTTGATCTGTGTATCGACTTTTCGACCTTTAGACCCGGCAAAAAAAATAGCCACTGGCTTTGACCATGGATCAAAATCAGGATTGGGATGCAGCAAGATATATACTTTTTAATTATATATATGGTTTTAATATAAAATAAATTTTCCTGTATTTAATTGTGCCTCAATTGAAATCAACATTTGATGCCTTCTACCCTGATATTATCCTTAAAAGTTGTTTATTCATAAGGAGATTGTAGAATTACCGCTGAACCCATTCACTGGCGAACCCTTTCAAAAATGCCTTTGTTTACATTTGCTACCATTACCATTTTGGAAAACAATCAATTCCCATCACCATGACCTACGATAATTTTACTGTTAACGCACAGGAAGCCATCCTGGCCGGACAACGACTTGCTGCCAATCTCGGTCAGCAAACAGTTGATACCTCCCACCTTATCAAAGGCATCCTGGAGGCGAATGAAGACAGCGCAAAATTTCTTTTTCAAAAAATAGGTGTCAGTATTCCTCAACTTGTCAAAGCACTTGACGAAGCCATCCAAACATATCCAAAAGTCATCGGATCTGACAAGCAATACCTTACTGATCAAAGTAATAAGTCGCTAACAGAAGCCAAAAAATTTCTCGCTGAGTTTGGCGATGAATTTATTTCAACAGAAATATTGCTGTTGGGAATCATGAAAGGTTCCAGTAAGGGCGCTCAGATCCTGAAAGATCAGGGTGCTACACTGGAAAGCCTAAAGACCGCTATAAAAGAATTACGAGCCGGTCGTCATGTGACGGATCAGAATACAGAAAACAAATACAATGCCCTGAAGAAGTATGCAATCCATCTCAACCAAAATGCTTTGGATGGCAAACTCGATCCCATCATCGGTCGTGATGATGAAATCAGGCGTATTCTTCACATTCTTTCGCGCCGCAAAAAAAATAATCCTATTCTCGTCGGTGATGCAGGTGTGGGAAAAACTGCTATCGTGGAAGGTATTGCCTGGCGTATTGTGCAAAAGG
>JALYSC010000082.1 GCA_030855005.1 Bacteroidota bacterium
AAAGCAGTATTCCATAGGAAACCAACGTCCGGTGTAGAGCATTTTTCATTCACAAATCTATGAAAACTTCTATCAGCAACCTCACGTTACAAGCGTGTGATAAAACCGAATTATGTCAAATAGATGACCGTCTGCATAATTAAACATGGCTATTCACATTTCATTAATCTTTTTGATTGAAGACAATTTAATTGTTATACAGTCAGCAAGTTGCATCCAAATATTGCGATATGTAAACAGTTAATTATAAATAAGCTAAATCATCCTTACATTTACAGTTATTAAAAAAAGTAATTCAATACTTTTTTCATTATTCACATTTTGAATTACTTTCTGTTTTTCTTTATTTTATCACATAACTTAAACGTATCATGACAAATGATCCCGAATTGAAGGCTATGTCAGAGGTCTATGATTCTCTGAAAGGTCTGGACGCAACCACCCAAAAAAGAGTACTTGATTGGGTGATGTCCAAAATGGAACGAGGAACTTCTTCTAGTGCAGGCACAGGTTCGAAAAGAGGACCAAAACCAGGCAAGAAACGCGGGCCTAAAGCAGGGGCTGCAAAGAAAGCAGGGGCTGCAAAGAAAGCAGGGACTGCAAAGAAAGCAGGGGCTGCAAAGAAAGCAGGTAAGCGTGGAAGACCAGCTGGAACAACTAAAGCTACTCCAACTGCCAGCACTGGTGCCAAGCGTGGACCCAAACCCGGTAAGAAACGCGGACCTAAAGCAGGTGCTGCGAAAAAAACCGGCAAACGTGGAAGACCGGCAGGTTCAGGTAAGACCACTGCTAAGAAAGCAACAACCGGACGCAGAGGCCGACCTCGCAAGAATGCAGCAGCTGCTCCCGTATCAGCTTAATTAAGTGAATACAGAGATCACACCAATAAAAAAAGTCCGAAGGTAATTCTCCGGACTTTTTTATTGGATTGAAGCTAACCAGTCTATTCACATAGATCTCTTTGTAATTATTCTTTTTATAAAATCACAAGTTTAATAGGAACAATCTGATTATCCTGCTGGAGAAGTACAACATAAAGTCCATTGGTTAAGCCGTAGTTATTGAGATTCCATACTCCTTCTTTACCAGAAATTGCATGTGTTCCTAATTGGCGGCCATCTAAAGTCATAAGAGTTAGTGACGCATCCTTTGCTGCAAGATCAGTCCATTTGACTATCACATTTCCTTTCGTTGGATTAGGAGAGATGGAAACGAATTGTGATGCATCAACATCTGTTGTTGATGTGGATGTGCTGATAACAATAGGATTTAAAATACCGAATAAACATCCGTGAGCATCGATTACGGTATAAGTATATTCTCCTGGCACCAGGCCTGTAATTGAATTTCCTGTACCTCCATTACTCCAATTAATGATATAAGGTGCAGTACCTCCTGTCACTTCAATTGAGATCGAACCATTATTATGCTGTTCATTGATTGCATGTTGAATTATTACTGAGTCTACACTGATTTGAGCAGGTTCAGCGATGGTATAGGGCCCGACAAGAACATTACATCCATTCGCATCTGTTACGACAACTTCATATGTTCCACCAGGTAATTGATTGATGAAGTTTTCAGATTGCTGGGCTCCTCCATTCCATGAATAAAGATAAGGCGCAACTCCTCCTGCAATATCTACCTGAATAGAGCCATTATTCTGACCATTGCATTGATTATCAATTAGAGTTGAAGCAGTTATGGAAAGTGCATCAGGTTGATTGATAGTATAAGCTCCAACAAAACTATTTCCCTGATCATCAATAATGATGACGACCCACTGACCAGCAAGAAGTTCATCAATAGTGGGTGTGTTGAATGATTCACCATTTGGACCTGTCCATAGGTAAGTATAATTGCCTGAACCGCCATTGACCAGCACCGTAATAGCACCTGTAGCCTGGCCGTGACATAATACATTGATTACATCAGCACTCACATTGAGAGAACTTCCAGATGGAGTGACTTGCACCTGCAGACAAGAAGTACTCGGTCCACAACCATTCTGTACTGTCAGACATACATCATAAATTCCTTCAACTGCATATACATGAACAGGAGATTGAAGGGTGGACGTTTGTCCATCTCCAAATGTCCAAGCCCAGGTATTGATATTGCTTCCACTGGATTGATCAGTAGTTATAAGTGTTAGACTATTTGTTTGATAGTTGTAAGCAGCTGCAGCAGGATTCTGATCATTTGGGACTACCATCAAATCATTATTAGTACATCCTGTTGTCGGATTAAATACACTGATAGTATATGTACCCGGTAAATCAACCAAAGGGGTGTAAGTGCTCTCTCCTGATACAATGTGGCCATTGGTGGTAGACCAAGTAATCACGTTTAGTGAATCACCACTGCCAGCTACAGTGATTTGGGTGTTTTCACAGGTATAAGGAATATCATCACCTGCTGTTACTTCAGGTAAGAGGATCGTTGCTACAACCTGCATTTCAGCTTCTGTCTGACATTGAGAATTAAAATCTGTCACCAACAGATTATAAGTTCCTTCTGCATCTATAACGATGGACTGATTATTCTGTCCTGATACGATATGACCGTTAAGAGTCGTCCAGAAATATTCGAAGTCACCACTGCCACTGGATGCAAATCCGGTTAAAATAGTAGTTAACTGAAGACAGGTAAGTTCCTGACCCTGTCCGATTTCAACTTCAGGTGCTGGCAGAAATTCAATATCAAAGTCTTGTTCCCACTGGCATCCGTTAGCATCTTCAACAAATGCAGTGTATGAGCCTTGTGCCAGGTTGATAATTTGATCACCTACTACTTCTCCTCCATTCGCAGAAATTTCATAGTCTCCTACTCCACCTGTGATAAACAATGTAGCTGTGCCGTTTTCCTGATCGCAATCTTCAGTGGTTGTTTCTATTTCTGCTTCGACTGCATCTGGTTCGTACATTGAGAACGCCTGCTGGAATGTACAGCCATTATCATCTGTTACAAATACTGTATAATTACCCGCTTCGACGCCGGTTAAGTTTTGAGTACTAGCTCCATTGCTCCAATCATATTCATAACCCGGAGTACCTCCTTCTATTTCCAGTGCAATGTTTCCATTAGATGAGCCATTACATAATGGTTCTTCAATCGAGCTGGATTCAACACCTATGGGTTCGTCAGCACCTGCGATGACAATATCTTCCAGTACAACAAATTTTCCAAAGTTTTCAGTGATAGTAACACTATATGTACCTGCACCAACATTCTCAAGATTTTGCACATCATCACCGTTGCTCCAATCGAATTCAACAGGCGCATAACCTCCGGTGTAATTAATTTCAATACCACCCTGGCCGTAACAATCAGCTTCAGTGATAGCTTCAACGTCTCCTGCCAATGTGCAGCTTGTCAGGAAAGCACTCCAGGTGGAGGCAGGTACCTGTCCAAGTTCCCAAACTGTCTGATCTGAACATATTGCATAGAGGGTAGGATAATAAGCAATCTGATATTGTTGGGCTGTGTTCTGACCCGATTGCAGATCGATGATTGGAAATGGAATAGCATCTACCCAGTTACCCTGCGATGAACCAGTCAATCCCAACAAATCATTCATACCTGTTGAGAAATCAGCTTCGATGTACAATACCATAGCTGTATTATCACCATTAGGTCCGTGCTCTTCCCAGAATGTTTCGAGTGCACCGCCAAGCATATAGTTCCAGCATGGACCACACCATGTGGCAGAAAATTCAACAATTACCATTTTTCCCTGAGCTAGATACGAGTAGAGATTGTGGGAATTACCGTCTATATCAGTAAGCGTGAAATCAGGTGCAGTAGCACCTAATGGAAGTTGGCTGTATATATTAATTTGGAATGCCAGCAGAAATACAGTACAAAGGGTGAGTAAAAGCTTCATATCAATAGGAATTGTGTTTAGGTTGACTAAAAATAGAAAATTATATTAAATAGGTTATAATTTGTTAATATTAAAACAATTGTGAACCATGCTTGTAGTAATGATAAGGCATGTTAATTTTGCACGGATGTTTCGATTTTTCTTTTTCATTTCTCTCTTTCTTCCTTTATCAGGATATTCTCAGGGAACCCACTTTCAGACAAATGCACAGTCAGGCACCATTACGGGTACACTTATAGATAGCGTGACCAGAGCTGCCGCCTCTTATGTGACCATTGGTATCCTTGAGCAGACGACAGGAAAGATTGTTGTTGGAGGATCCTCAGATGAGATGGGTGTGTTTCGTTTTATAGGTCTTCCTCTGGCAGCTTATCAGGTTAAGATAGATTTTATAGGATACAAGCCTAAATCCATCAAGAACATTAAACTCACGCCTGAAAAACCAGATTATAATCTTGGAACAATAACTTTAGCGGCTGACATCAAATTACTTGATGAAGTCAGGATCACCGCAGAAGGTGCACTAATCCAGGCAAAAGCAGACAAGTTTGTTTATAATGTAGAGCGGGATGTCACTACTACCGGAGGTGATGCAAGCGATGTCTTACGAAAAGTTCCAATGCTCACAGTTGATATTGATGGCAATATCTCCATGAGGGGTTCTGAAAACGTCAAGATCCTGGTGAATGGCAAGACATCCGGTATGTTTAGTTCAAATGTGGCTGATGCCTTGAAAATGATGCCTGCCGATCAAATTAAATCGGTTGAAGTCATTACAGCTCCTACAGCGAAATTTGATGGAGAAGGCACCGCCGGAATTATCAACATCATTACAAAAAAGAAAAATATAGAAGGTGTTGCCGGATCAGTCGAACTTACCACCGGGACACGCAATCACCGGGGAAACGGTAATCTTAATTATGGCAAAGGCCGATTTGGATTGAATCTATCAGGAGGTGGCCACTACAATATCCCTCAGGAAGGAGCAACTTCTTATCTCAGAGAAAGTTTTGGAGACCTTAGGACCATCCTCATTCAGGAGGGTACTAATGAATCCTCAAGACTGGGCTACAGGGCCAATGGAGGAATTGAATACAATATTGACGAATCAAACACGCTCACTACTTCCTTTAGCTATAGAAATTTTGATCATAATACTACTAACTCTGTTCTCTCTGAATACGGGCAAAATTTAGTCCCTATCGACACGTATCGCCGGATTGTAGATGGATCATCTTCAAGAGGTGGTTGGGATTTTGAAATGGATTATAAAAAGCAATACGCTAAAAAGGATCAGGAATGGTCCCTTGCAATCGAAATAGATCAGGATCTCAATGAGTCAGATTTTGATTATGATCAGCAATTCATCTTCCCGGCTAACAGGCAATCCGTTATTGAAAACAATCTGAATAACAGAGATAATCTGGAAATGACATTTCAAACTGATTATGTACATCCTTTTTCAGAAAAGATCAAACTCGAATCAGGCTTAAAATCAACGCTAAGACAGACTGAAAGTGATTTTTCATTTCGACGCTTTGATACGGATGTTAATAAATGGATTCTTGATACGGAGCGAACTGATATTTTCTATTATGATCAGAATGTCTATGGTGGATATGCTTCAACCATTTTTGAAATCGGTGATAAAATATCTCTGATCACTGGTCTTCGCATGGAGATCACATATCTCAGTGGTAGTTTCAATAAGGTTGAAAATGCATTTGATAATCAGTATCTCAACCTGCTACCTAATATCACTATTGCCAAAAAGTCCGGGGAATATAATATGCTGAGATTAAGTTATAATCAACGTATCCAGCGTCCCAATCAGCGACACATCAATCCATTTATTGAATACAATGATAATCGAGATATCTCCTTTGGCAATCCATCACTGACTCCTGAACTCGTACATCAGGTTGAGTTAGGGACTACTTTTTTTATCAAAGGAAATATGCTAAGTACTTCAGTATTTGGAAGACAGACTAATGATGTAATTGAAAATCTTGTTTTAATTAATAATCAAGGAGTATCCGAATCCACCTACTATAATTTTGGAAATAGGTCATCCATTGGTCTCAATGTTTTTGGCTCACTTAATATAGGTCCAGTATCACTCAGAGGAGGCTTTGATGTCAATGCCTGGCGAGTAAATGGCAACTTTGAAAACCAGGAACTATCCAATGATGGGTTTGAATTTAATGGCCGTATGAATATCACCTGGACATTGAATGAAAGCACTCGAATTGAAGGTTTTTCTTTTTATCAAAGTCCAACTTATACTGTGCAGGGCCGCACTCCTAACTGGTCCATGATGAGTTTCGGACTTAAAAAAGAATTATTTAAAAAACGATTTACTGTAGGAATTAACATCACAGAACCTTTCCGTGAAAATCTTGTCCTAGTTAGAAAGTTAGAAGGTCCTGATTTTTATCAGAACAGCCGCACTGAACGGCCTGTTCGCTCATTTGGTATTACCCTAGGATACAAATTTGGTAAGCTTGAATTTAACGAAAGAACGGGTAAAAAGAGGGTGAACAATAATGATCTTAAGGAAGAGGATCATGGCAAT
The DNA here is from genome assembly GCA_030855005.1 of Bacteroidota bacterium. GTDB lineage: Bacteria > Bacteroidota > Bacteroidia > Chitinophagales > Saprospiraceae > Opimibacter. Next base: position 6,462 of record JALYSC010000082.1, read on the forward strand.
GAATCGCAGTTCTAACTCAATTTGATTTTGCGCGGTATATTGGAAGGATGAACTTCTACTTACATGGATCCTTCTGATCCTTTATCGCATGAGCCTGTCAGGCCGCCGGAAGCGGAAGAGGCATACAAGGAACTTGACTTTACAGAGTTTGGGCACACACTATTGTCCTGTCCCAAATGCAGGCATTTTATTTCCGGAAAAGACATCAACATTGAAAAGACGCTTGCCAAATGTGGTCACTGTGATCATGTTTTTTCTTTTGATCATGATCCTGCTACTAAAAAATTAATTCCTGCCGCAGTATTACCGAAAGGTGTTGAAATATTAAAGCTTCGCTCCGAACTGGATATTAGGTTGAAATGGACTGAGACCACCTCCAAGGGAGGAAAATTTTTCATGGCCTTCTTTACAATTTTCTGGAATCTGATTGTGCTGCCCTTTGCCATTGGAGCGATCTTGTCAGGCACGTGGGGCATACTATTATTTCTGTCTGCTCATTTGGCCGTTGGGCTTGGATTACTTTGGAATTTAGCTACTCTGTATGTCAATCAAACTTCAATATCGATAACCAAAAGACAACTCCGGATCAGGACAACTCCTTTGAAGAGTTTCCTTTGGAAGTCTAAAGAAATAGATATTGATACCATAGAGCAGTTTTATGTAACCCGGTATGTGCAGAGTACTACCAATGACAATCCAAATTATGCCTATGCCTTGTATGCTATTATTGATACCGGCGAAAAAATATCACTCGTCAGGGGTATGAATCGGGAAACGCAGATCTATGTGGAACAGGAAATCGAAAGATTTCTGGGAATCAAGAATAAGAAGGTGCCAAAAGAGTCCTTGAGATAAAAAAAAGCTGGGTTATTCACTTCAGAACAACCCAGCTCTACAAATTATAATCCCATGAACATATCCTAATTATCATTTAGATCATTCGGGAATTTCAGAATCAATGAGGACAGAAAGTTGCCGATTCGGCAACCTTCTATCCATCAGAATTATAATCCCATGAACATATCTAAATTTGAAACCAGTACTTTTTACCGGTCTTTAATTTCTCTTTCGTTTGATGATACAATTATCAGGACTTTCAAGTCCCTGTACAAGTACAAATAATGATAATTGTTACGAAATAAAATTGATTATTAGCATTGTTCAATATTATAACAAGCTGAATAACAAAGTTTTATGAAAAATATTTGATAATTGTGACAGATATTTGTGAAAGTAATATTTAAAAAGTGGTGTTTTTTATTCAATAAAAGGGCACAAATATTTTATAATATTTCACCTTTTAGGTATTAGAAGGGGTTTTGAAAAGCCGGATTGGTGAGCGCAGAGCTATCAGTAAGCGTAAGAATAAAGGCTATTAAGTCGGATTTTTCTGAAGTAGTCAGATTCAAATGATATATAAAAGCATTCTTGGTAGGGGAATTTTGACCACCGCTATTATAATGATCAAGTACTTCATCCAAACTCTGGAACCGACCATCATGCATATACGGAGCTGTAAAGGCAATATTTCGTAAGGTTGGAGCTTTAAATTTTCCCATATCACCTGGCTTTCCTGTCACCATACCAACCCCTTTATCCTGAAATCCATTAAAATCCTGTGATGTCTGTAGCCCATTGTTAAAAAAATCACTTCCCGCAAATATAGGAGGGGCATGACAATGACTGCATTCCGCTGGCTTAACACCAGGAGTATCGAAAAACATAAGATATCCGTTGTATTCGTTCTCTTCAAGGAAGATTTCACCCCGCGCAAACCTATCATAGCGGGTCTTGCCTCCAGAGATGAGGCTTCGTTCAAACTGAGCTATAGCTTTGACAGCCAGATCCCGAGTCATTAATGAGGCTTTGTCAATACCAAAAGCCTTTCGAAAGTCCTCAGGGTAATCAGAATGGTTCTGAAGCTTTTCTTCTACATGATCCCAGTTTTCACCCATCTCGATAGCATCTGCAACCGGATGAATGGCCTGAGTTTCTAAAGTTGGAGAACGCGCGTCCCAAAAAAGTCCCTGATAATGAAAACCAACATTTATCAGGCTCATGCTTCCTCTAAGAGTCGTTCCTGCCACACCTTGGCTCACCCTCAGCCCATCAGTAAAAGAAGTAGACTGCTGATGACAGCTTGAACAGGATATAGTGCTATCTATTGATAATATTGGATCATAGAACAATTTCCTGCCCAAATGAATACCATCAATTGTCATTAGGTTATCCGCCGGTTGCTCCAGTCTTGGAAACTCAATAGGAATCAGGGGCACATAAAGAATAGGTTCATAAGGTATTTGTGTCAGGTCGCGGTCTAAATAAGGTAGATCAATTGTGTCCTGGCATTGCTGCAGACCGAAAGCTGCGACAAACAGGAGGGTAATTAGGAGGCCATTTTTCAGAAACCTGAGCATTTATACAAAGTTAAATACTATTGGAAGAGGGTTACAGATGTTGGGATGTTATTGACAATCCTGGCTATATAAATACTATCCGTTGGATTGTGATTCTGCGGATTTTCTTTGATTTCAATTCCTTCCAGTAAATCCTTGTAGTCAATAGCTATATGTATATGCGTGTCTCCATCAGCCTGAATATTTATGGGAATTGGAGGACTTTCCAGAATACTGTATAGATTATTAGTGCCGGTATGGTAGGCAAAACCAGTATCAAAGTTACCATTACCAAGTGTATCAAGCGATCCTTCTATCTTTTGAAAAATATAACTATTCCATGCAACCCAGTAATAGCTGGTCTTGCTTAATGGATGGTTAGATGCATAATCACTCGGTAAGTCATTATTAATATCTGCAGGGACACCAATGCCAAAGCGGATACCATCGTATTCTCCTTCCGGGAGGTCATATGTAGTAATAATGAAGCCTTCTGAAGCATTTGTCAAATCATCAAAACTAAGGTCCACAAGTGCTATGTCTTTCAATTCTGTTTCTTCAGAACCTTTAGTAAGAGATAGGTCTGATAAAAGGAAACTTAAATGAGAGAACTGCAGGTTTTGGTTTCCAGTAAAGTCTTGTGGTGAAAACATTTGCAAAGGATGTCCATCATAGTATGCAATGAAATGGACAGTGAGTGATCCCTCCTTGTCTTTTTTACAGGAAGTCAAACAGAGTGCTACAAGACAAATTGAAACAAATAAGGAAATTCTCATAAAATCGGTATATGTGTAAATTTTAAAACGGAAAAGGCATATATGATATTTCGTTCCTTTATTGTTCAGGGCGTGCGACTGAAACTCTCACCTGCACGATTGATAAT
>JALYSC010000083.1:0-8181 GCA_030855005.1 Bacteroidota bacterium
GTATATGGTATTGAGGTTACAGACACAAATCAGGATCAACTCCCGGATCTAATTATCGCAGGTAATCTCTATGGTGTCAAACCTGAAATTGGACGATTTGATGCATCTGATGGTCTTCTGCTAAGAGGAATAGGGAAAGGAAAGTTCTCATCAGGAACGTCTGATTCACATCTTTGTATAGCGGGTGAAATACGGGATCTGCAGATCATAAGAATAAAAGATAAGAATACGCTTGTTGTCGCTCGTAATAATCAATCAGCTTTGATCCTTCGGCTGCCATGAGAAGGATCCTGAACATTACCATTATTATCTCAATTTCATTCTTGATAATTTTTTCATGTAAGAAAAAGCGAGCTTCGGATCAGGAACAATCTAATTGGAAGGTATTATCGCGGGAGAGCACCGGTATTAATTTCAAAAACGAACTCAAGGACTCAGACAGCCTCAACATTCTTACATACTTATATTATTACAATGGCGGAGGAGTAGCCGCAGGTGATATCAACAATGATGGATTGCCAGATTTGTTCTTTGCAGGGAATGAGACAAGCAATAAACTTTACCTCAACCAGGGCAAATTAAAATTTAAAGACATCACGGATAAAGCAGGTGTCGACTCAAAAGATGAGTGGAGTACAGGTGTTTCAATGGTAGACATCAACGGGGATGGATGGCTTGATATTTATGTATGCCAGGTCGATCACATCGTACATAGCCCTGGTCGCAACAGACTCTTCATTAACAATAAAGACCTAACCTTTCGAGAAGCAGCTGCAGAATATGGACTTGCCTTTAAAGGATTGGGGACACAAGCTGCCTTCTTTGATTATGATCACGATGGGGATCTTGATTGCTATTTATTAAATCACAGCTTAAAAGATCCTGAGCAATTTAAATCTGCTAAAATCACGCGACTTATTTACGAAGATGCTTCAGGTGATCGTCTTTTACAAAACAATGGTGGCAAATTCACCGATCAAACTGAAGCTGCAGGAATCTTCAGATCCACTATAGGTTTTGGATTAGGGATTGATGTCGGTGATGTCAATCGTGATGGATGGCCGGATATTTATATTGGCAATGATTTTCATGAAAATGATTACCTCTATCTCAACAATCAGGATGGTACTTTCCGTGAAGTCATAAAAGATGTAACAGGGCATACCAGTAATTTTACCATGGGCGTGGCTATTGCGGATATTAATAATGATGCCTGGCCTGATATATTCTCACTTGACATGCGACCCGAAGATGAGACCGTGTATAAGCAATCAGGAGGATGGGAAACGTATAATATTTATTCATTTAAAAGGTCTTTTGGATACCATCATCAAAGCCCGCGAAATGCCTTACAAATAAATGCAGGCACAGGACATTCCAATCCTGTCTTCACGGAACTCGCCTGTCAATATGGCGTCGAGGCAACTGACTGGAGCTGGAGTCCGTTGATTGCTGACTTCAATGGAGATGGATCAAAAGACATTTTCATTTCCAACGGTATTCAACGCAGACCGAATGATTTGGACTTTGTCAATTATTATTCGAATGATAATATTCATGAATCTAATACTGGACTAAAACTAATAAATACAATTCCTGAAGGTGGGGCAACAAACTATTTATACATTTCTGATCCAACTACGCATCAATTTACCCGGCAGCTAGTTAATGATCCGGGAACACAAATAACAAACGGAGCAACCTATAGTGATCTGGATCAGGATGGTGATCTGGATATCATCTGTAATAAACTCAATAACACCTCAAGTATTATTGAAAATCAAAATCCGGTAAAGCAATTTTTATCAATTCAGGTAAGAGATGCTGCTCCCAATATTTATGGAATTGGAACACAGATCACTGTATATCAACAAGGTGATTTACAATACCAATACCTCCAACAGACTGCTGGATTTCAATCAGGAAAAGAAGCCATAGGGTATTTTGGAATAAAGGATGCTCCTATTGATTCAGTGATTATCCAGTGGCCTGACGGGGTGTGCCAGTATTACCAAAATTTAAAAACAGGCTTTAATATAATTGAAAGAAAAGAAGGTGATAAGGTATCTCATTGTGTTGAAGGTGTTGCCAGTATTTCACGAAATTCGATTTTACTACACAGTGAAAATCCTGCTATTGACCTCACAACAGAGAAATGGATGCCATATTCATTATCCACCTTTGGTCCACGGATGGCAATTGGGAAAGCATACTATTATATTACAGGAGCTCAGTCGCGTGGAAGTCTGCATCTTATAAGTAATGATAAAGATGTCACTCATCTTATAAAAAATATTCCTGCAAGAGAATCAGGGTTGGATGAAAATGATGCAGCTTTTGCTGATTATAATGGCGATGGTCTTGAAGATCTCTTTATTACTATAGGAGGAAATGTATCTCCTTTTGATAATGTCAATTATAAGGACGAGATTTTCTTTGGACAGCAGGATGGTTCTTTTGCACTAAATGAAAGTAGTCTTCCAAAAATTAATCGCAACAGTTCTGTTGTTCGTCCTTGTGATTTTGACAAGGATGGAGATATTGATGTTTTTGTGGGCACTTTATCACGTCCGGGAAATTATGGATGGAGTGAACCAAGCATTCTATACATCAACCAGGGGAAAGGCCAATTTACTACACAAGAATTGCCGGTATGGGAAATGGTATTCGATGCTGAATGGCATGATATGGATATGGATAGCATTGAAGATCTTGTAATTCTGGGTCACTGGATGCCGATCACGATTCTATACAACCGCAAAACACATTGGGAAAAATCTATAATTCCTCAATCAGAAGGACTTTGGTTTTGTCTTGAGATCGCTGACATCAACGCTGATCTGGTACCAGATATCATTACAGGAAATTTTGGCTTAAATCATTCTTTTGGTGCTGATACAGCTAATCCATTGATTTTATATCTCAATGATTTTGATCTCAACGGACAATCTGATCCGGTATTGACTTATGTGCAGAAAGGAAAAAGATACGTATATCCCAATCTTGAGCTATTCCTACAACAATTACCAAGTCGAAAGAAAGACTTTTTGTTTAATAAAAACTTCGCCGGAAAGGAAGTCACTGAAATATTTACGGAAAGTCAGTTAGAAAAATCAACCCAACGTAAATGCAAAAATCTCGCAAGTGGCGTCTTCTTTTCTGATAAGTCAAAAGGTAATTGGACATTTGCCTCACTGCCCTTCAGCCTTCAATCCAGCCCCATCTGGAGCATTGCTGCTTTAAATAAAAATACATTTGCTTTCGGAGGAAACTTCTATGATGTAGATCCTAATTGGGGACGACAGGATGCATTATTTCTAACTGTCCTGAAATATCATTCAGGGGCGGGGTGGATTAATGATAATGTACACCTTGATTATTTTCAAAGAAAACAGATCCGTGATTTGCAAGTCGTAAATTCACAACTATATATCGCCTGCAATAATGATTCGCTGGTGGTTATTCCGTTTGCCCCTGTTCAATAAGTTCGTCTTAATAATTTTGGCTTTATGAAATATATTTTAGTTCTGGCTCTTTCCCTGGTAGCACTTTTCAATCATGCACAAGATCCATGGAAGATAACAGCCTCTGATATCGATCCTTCCAATTATTACGGAGTTACCATTGCGAATGGAGTAGTAGGTATCATATCATCTCCGGAACCACTCAAAGTGAAAGATGTGGTCCTTAATGGAGTGTACGATCATTACCAGCGTGGTCGCGTATCCAATATTCTCAAAGTCTTTAATCACGTCAATATGCAAATGGATGTTGATGGAAAGCGTGTGGAACGGAAAAACATTACCGGCTTCCAACAATCACTTGACATGAAAGGAGCTGAATTGGTTACAACATTTGAAGTGCCGGGGAAAATTAAAGTCAACCACCGGATGTTGTCGTTGCGTCATCTGCCATACACAGCATTAAGTGTAGTTGAAATCACTGCGATCCAGGATGTGGAAATCACACCCATGTCCGTTATTGAATCACCGGTGCATCTTCAGGATGTTCGCAATTATTATGCTGAGATTGATCGGCCGCATGTCCTTATTCCTTTGATGACTTCAGTAGGCTTAAGTCCGACCGGCCAATTTAAAATTGCAGCATCCAATTCATTCATATTTGATGAAGCTCACGGACAGGAGCCTGATATCATTCATGAAGATTGGGATTATAACATGCACCTGATGAAATTCAGGAAAAAATTGAAAGCCGGTCAGACGTATCGGTTTGCGGTAACTTCATCTGTTGTTTCTTCCTATCATCATCCTGATCCACAGAATGAAGCAGAAAGGTTAACCATTTTTGCCACCCTTGAAAAGACAGATCGACTATTACAATTCCATCATGCCGCATGGAAAGATTTGTGGGACACGGGGAATATTTTTGTAGAAGGTAATGTTGGTGTGGAGCGTGACATTCGTTTTGCATTATATCATCTGTACTCTTTTGCGCGTGCTGGTACGGCATATAGTCTATCTCCGATGGGATTATCAGGACTGGGATACAATGGTCACATCTTCTGGGATACAGAATTATGGATGTATCCACCTTTGCTTATGTTACAACCAGAAATTGCCAAATCACTTTTAGCGTATCGATATGAAAGACTGGATGCAGCCAGGGCTAATGCATTCGCTCATGGATATGAAGGTGCGATGTTCCCATGGGAATCAGCCGCGGATGGAACGGAAGATACACCTGTCTGGGCATTGACAGGACCATTTCAACATCATATCACAGGATGTGTAGCATGGGCTAATTGGAAATACTACCAGGTAACAAAAGATAAAGAATGGTTGCGCGAAAGAGGATGGCCGGTTCTCAAAGCGGCTGCTGAATTTTGGGCTTCACGCGTCGAAAGAAATGGTCCTCAACAATATGATATCAAAAATGTAATCGGGGCAAATGAGTGGCTCGAGAACATTGACAACAATGCTTTCACTAATGGGATGGCAATCACTGCATTGCAATATGCGAATACTGCTGCTAAAGAATTGGGGTATCCAGAAAATGCGGACTGGACAAATGTGGCAGCTAATATTCCCATTTTGAAATTTCCGGATGGCACGACAAAAGAAAACACTACTTATTCTGGTGTGGTGATTAAGCAGGCTGATGCAGTGTTGTTATCTTATCCTCTTTCAATCGTAACTGATGCAGCTGAGATTAAAAAAGATCTTGAATATTATACTCCCCGGACATCACCTGAAGGTCCAGCGATGGGTGCTGCCGTTTCATCAATACTATATAATCGATTAGGCAAGGTGAATGAAGCAGCGGATATTTTTTCCAAAAGTTATAAACTCAATGAAGTACCACCATTTGGAGTAATATCAGAAACTGCCGGGGGCACCAATCCCTATTTCGCTACCGGTGCAGGAGGCATGTTGCAGGCAGTGCTTGCCGGGTTTGGTGGACTTACTATTACGGATGCAGGAATTGAACAACTTAAATCAAGTCTTCCTAAAGGATGGAAAAAGCTGCGAATAGTTGGTGTGGGCGAGGATAACAAAGTTATTGAAGTTAGAGAATAAAGAAACAGAATCTACCTCATTTCAATTTGGGATGGTTGGTGAGCTGTTGCACTAGGTTGCGTGAAGCAAGCGGTGCGCTGAGCTTGTCGAAGTGTCGAACCATGGGATTTGGGATTGGAAATGGAAATGGAAAGAACTTCCCGGTGTTTTCGAATGACTTATTATTCTGCAATACCCTTGGTATCAAAAACAGGTTTTTTATCTGTCATTCGCTTAAAGAAAAATAAAGCGATCATAATTAGGGTGATTGGAATCAGGGAAAGATAGAAGGCATGAGTACCGCCCACATGTTGGAATACATTTCCAGTGATAATAGAACCAGTTGTCCCACCTAATGCAGAAAAAACCACAATCAGCCCGGACATAGGTCCGTGTTTTTCAACAGGAAGTCGACTGAGCATCACAGAATTGATTGTCGGATATACCGGTGCAAGGAATAATCCAATCAAGGGAAAAATAAATACCGCAACCGGTGCATCAAACCAACCGGTTGATGCAGAAGCATCTGTACCCAACGCCAATGGCAATCCTATCAACACCATGGCTGCAGCACATACTAAGCTAATCCCTACGACCCAATACCATTTGACAGTTTTTAAAATAAATCCTGCAAGTAATCGTCCTACTGCGGTGGATCCTGCAAGTATGCTTGCCATTTCAATACTCAATTTTGAAGGGAGATGCAATATCTGATTATTGAATGTGGGTAACCAGCTCATGATGCTTTGCTCTACCAGCACATAGAAGAAAATTGAAATAATAAATACAATGACTAATGGAAGGATAATTAATTGCAACATTTTTTTGAAGTCATCCCCAAAACTTAAGGAAGAATTTTTATGAACTGCTGATTCATCTAACCTGGTGATTAATAAAAGGATGAAAGCAAGAAATGCGCAAGCACCAAGTACATAATATACATTCATCCACGATGTAGATGTCGGATTATCCTGATCCACGAAAGCGCTGAAAAGAAAATATCCTCCCAATACACCAATCATAAAAAAGGATTCGAGGAAACTCATAAAGCTGACATGCTCCTTTTCATTGCTGGAGACAAGTCCAAGGGTGGCAAAAACAGAAACTTTAATCATTGCAAAGCCTACCCCGATACTTAAGAACAATAATTTAGTCATCCAGAAATATGGCAGTGACGGCATGATCAGACAGACAATTGTCACCAGCATCAGACCCATTAGCATAGTGCGTTTATAGCCTATCCGGATTACAAATGCTGCAATCAGAAAACTTGTAATTGCAATCGGGAGATCTTTGAATGCCTCCAATACACTTGCTGAGCTTTCTGATACTCCAAAATTATTCTGAACCTGAAGTATCACGGTTCCGACGCTGTTGAGCAACATCGCGAAAACAATATAATTGAGTACCAGAGAAAGTTTAAGCTGCCAGTTTTTCATCGGTGGGACGGTTATCGCAAGAAAGTTACTTATTATCGATGAGATCATTGAGGCAGTCTTCATCTGATAAATAATTAGCTTTGAGGATGACCGGTTACAAGCCATTTTATCCAGATCAGGCCTACCCTACGCTGTATGCAGATGTCATGATGCACCAGCTATTCGCTGACAGTAAAACGTTTGCTGATGCGGTGCCAAAGATTCCACCGGAACAAATCAACGCGTTGTATGTACATATTGATCGTCGCGATCCGAAAGATATACATCGTTTTATTACTAAATGGTTTGACTTTCCTGTTGAAGACAATGCTGTGCCAATCAAGCATGCAACAATTATTGATCATCTCGAAGCACTGTGGGATCATTTGTTGCGACTGCCGGATCCGGTATATCAGTATTCATCATTAATTCCGCTTCCACATTCCTATGTAGTACCGGGTGGCCGATTTCGGGAGATCTATTATTGGGACAGTTATTTTACCATGCTTGGGCTTCGGGTGAGTGATCGCGGAGAGGTGATTTTTGACATGGTTAATAATTTTGCGTGGATGCTTGGACAAACAGGTCAAATTCCCAATGGCAGCAGAACTTATTTTTTATCAAGATCACAACCTCCATTTTTTGGATTAATGATTGAATTGCTGGCCGAAATAGAAGGTGAAGAAATATACATTCAATTTCTATCCGAACTGCTTATTGAATATTCTTTTTGGATGAAACAAGTTCAGCCGGCAACTTCTTCGGATGGGCGTGTCGTCAGAATAGATCAACATATATTCAATCGATACTATGATGATCTTGATCAGCCCCGAACGGAATCCTATGCAGAGGATATTCAACTTCAACAAAAAAATTCTGAACGTAGTGAGCTTTACAGAAATTTACGCGCGGCATGTGAATCTGGTTGGGATTTTTCTAGTCGATGGTTAAAGGAAGATTATACATTGGGCAGTGTCCACACCTGTGATATAATTCCTGTTGATTTGAATGCATTACTTTTTCATTTAGAGCAATGTATTTCACGCGCATTCGAATTAAATAATGATTCTCCGGGAAAACAAAAATTTGAATTGCTATCTCAGCAGCGTATTGATGCGATGAACGGATACTTATGGAATGAGGAAGGCGGGTACTTTAGTGATAGAAATTATATCACTGGTGAGTTTGGTGTTCCTTCACTGGCAATGATGTACCCATTATTCGCGGGTATCGCTACACACAAACAA
>JALYSC010000083.1:8191-9733 GCA_030855005.1 Bacteroidota bacterium
GTTGGGTTACTACCAATAATGTCACCGGACAACAATGGGATGCTCCCAATGGATGGGCTCCACTCCAATGGATTACTTATACAGGATTAGTGAACTATGGTGCTGAAGAACTTGCTAACGATGCCGCGATACGATGGCTTACTCTAAATAAAAAAGTATTTGATCGCACCGGCAGGATGATGGAAAAATATAATGTCGAAGACCTTAGCCTTGACGCAGGGGGTGGTGAATATCCTGTGCAGGATGGATTTGGATGGACTAATGGTGTATACCTGTCGTTGACGCAAGAAGTCGATAAATCATTTTAATTCTTATTGAGATTTTATCATCGCTATCGTATGGATTCCTGTCTTTAAAATAGCTTTTAAAATATAAGTTCCTGGAGGCAAGTGAGCTACACCTTCAATATTAGAGCGGCCCGTGGCTACGATCTGGCCAGAAGAATTATATAGAATTAATTTTTCAGTATCTGCATTAGTTGATATTGCATTAGAGAATGGATTAGGAAATGCAGTCCATCTGCTGCTTTCCGATTCAGCAATTCCACTTGAAATATAAACGACATCAAAATGATTGTTTTGGATGTCTGCATCAAGATGGTGATTGGCATGCTGAATGTAATATCTCCGAATGAAACTTAAAACCGGGATTTGCCATACATCATCCTGAAAGACAATTTGTCCCGTACTGTTAGGAAGGATTAATAAATTGGTTAAATCCTCATCATACACACCATTAAAACATTGAACCTCGAAATCTTCGTAGTGAATAATTAGCGACCTAATAGTATCAGATGAATAATTTGAAATATTGGCTCTAAAAATAACTTTGGCAGGGCTTTGTTGTTCCGGTGGTCCCTGGAAAATTGAATCTATCCAAACGGAATCCAATGCAATGTCAATATACTGAATAGGGTTAGCATCGGGGTATTTAGACACTACTCTGTAATTAGCTTTATACCTGCTCTGCCCTGCAGTTCGCCACGAATACACCCTGTCCGGGTAAAACGTGAAACTGAAATTATAATTCTCATCAGGACTATCCAGGGCAGAATTACTAAGAAGTTCAAATTTACTGTTGTACTGTAAGACCCGAACCTGATTGTCAAGATGTCCCTGCACAAATACAATATCTTCTCTTGATTGAAGCGTATCAATTTTGTCCAGTAATGATGCAAGATTAAGATCGATAGTCTCTTCGGTATAAGCATTCACCACATGCAGCAATCTATTATCTACCGTATGAATCCCAACAATAAAGGAATCAAGTGATATGGATGTGGAGAAATTAATGGGATGTGAATTATCCCAGATTTTCAAGGGTTGCAATTGTAAATCCAGCAATATTGATTCGCCAATAGTATTCACAATAATATTACTATGGACCGGATACAGTTTAACAATCGAATTTTGAAACACCTTTTGATGGATTTGTTGCGTCTCAATATCATTGGAATACAATGTATCCTCTATTCTATAGCTTACTAAAGGATGCACATAATGATAACTATCATTAATATGAGTATAATCTTCCCAAAATGAA
>JALYSC010000084.1 GCA_030855005.1 Bacteroidota bacterium
CTTCAAATGCCATGCAATGAATATAGTTGATGAATGGACTGTGCCTGCAAACATTCTGTCGGCTAGAACGGAATGGGTTCGTCTTCTTCGTTAATCCTGGAAGGACGTGAGATGATGGCGTTGTAATTATCTGCGGGTTGGTTTTTGCCTCCTGAGATATCATTGAAAAAATCATCGCTTGGATCAGTGAACTTGGCAAACTGGCTGATGAATTTGAGGTTGATAGTACCAAGAGCTCCATTCCTATGCTTGGAGATAATTATTTCTGCCTGATCTTTTGAGATGGTGGGATCTGATTCCATTTCGTAGTAATCGGGACGGTAGATAAAGGTTACGATATCTGCATCCTGCTCGATAGCTCCGGAGTCTCGAAGGTCGGAGAGCTGAGGACGTTTATTTCCTCCGCGTGTTTCTACTGCACGACTTAACTGGGAGAGTGCTATGACAGGAACATCAAGTTCTTTTGCCATTGTCTTCAATGCGCGTGAGATGGATGAAATTTCCTGTTCGCGGGTACCTCCTCGTTTCTGATCAGGACCAGTAGTCATCAGTTGTAAATAATCGACGACGACGAGTTGAATATCATGGTGCATTTTGAGACGTCGGCATTTAGCGCGCAATTCAAAGATATTGATGGCAGGTGTGTCATCGATAAAAATCGGTACATCGCTAAATCGTTCAACAGCACTGTTGAGTTGTTGCCATTCATAGTCTTCCAGTTGTGCGTTCCGTAATTTAGAACCAGGTATCTCTGCGACCATCGACATGAGACGATGCGTTAGTTGCAGTGCGGACATTTCAAGAGAGAAGAATGCAACCGGTCGTTGATAATCGAGAGCAGCATTTTTCGCTAGTGAAAGTGTGAAGGCGGTCTTTCCCATACCCGGACGGGCGGCGACAATGATCAGGTCGGATTTTTGCCATCCATTGGTGATGCGATCGAGTTCTGTAAATCCAGAAGGAACCCCATTGATGCCTTCCACTTTTTTAGAAAGCGCTTCGAGTTCTTTTTGTGCTTTGATCGCCAGGTCACCGAGTTTTGAATACCGGCGATTAAGGTTTTTCTGTGTGATGTCAAAGAGGTTACTTTCAGCTTCATCTAGCATCTGGAATACGTCCTTGGTATCTTCAAATGCATCGCTGATGGTGGTCGTGCTGACTCGTATTAATTCACGCTGAATATGTTTTTGTGCAATGATCCGCGAGTGAAATTCGATATTGGCAGCACTGGCCACTTTGTTAGTAAGTTCTGCGAGAAATCCTACTCCACCGACCATTTCCAGGTTGCCTGCTTTCTTTAGTGTCTCGTGGACCGTTAGAATATCGACAGGTTGCGAGCGCTCGAAAAGGTGCATCATCGCCTCATAGATGACTGAATGGGGCTTTTTATAAAAACTATCCGGTGTTAAGATGTCGAGGACGACTGCCATGGCATCCTTGTCAAGCATCAATGCACCGAGTACAACTTCTTCTATCTGAGTGGCTTGGGGCTGTAGTTTGCCATAGACCAGGTTGGTCAGTTCGTTATCTGTACGGATGGGCTTGAGGCGGGTACCGGAGGATTGAGGGGAATATGTATTAGGTTCTGCCATTGGGAGTTGTGAGTTGTCAGTTGTGAGTTGTGAGTGGGGTCGTCAATCGTGAGCGGTGAAATATTCAAAATTCACTTTGTCACCCTGATCTGAAATCCACTGTTACTCTTTCGGGGTCAAATCTATAACGGGAAGAACATATGAACTAATTCATTTATTTGAAAAAAAGGAATAGGTGTGGACAACCAGATTCTGCGATGTTGGTAAGATGGTTTGATTTGTGGAGATCAAACATATTTTTGAGAGTAGTATATGTAATCCTCATGATTCCTAAATCATAAGATCTCCAGGAGAAAATCTCTTAAAAGCTGATTGTGAATAAAAGAAAATTTGAGATAAAAAACTGGATGCATCTAAAATTCCATTATAACATGCATGATAATAGTCTGGATGGATTTGCTCAGAGAGTTTCATATACTGTTATTTTTCTAGTCCTTTTTCCAGGAATCCAATTCACATGTGCCCAGGTCGACACGGAACTATCCTTATTGGATAATTCGGGATTACAGTATCGCGAAACATTAAAATCAACCAATAAATACTGGGAGATCACCTCTGGGGGAGATTTGATTTATACCGATGGCCAACAGGAATTGAAAAAAGTTTTCGCTGCCAAACCTGAAAAACAAACAGAGTAAATTAGCATACCTTCACATCCATGAAAATATCCAACCGTTCCTTTTCGAAATATCAAATGATATTTGGTTTATTAGCATTCGTGCTTTTGACATTCACCGCTTGTGAATCTGATCAGGATGGTGATGCCAAGACGGCTGAAAGGCCAAATCTCATACCCGACGCTAATGCACTTGACAGTCTGTATCTCGTGGCGTTTAATAACGGAGATGTGGATGCGCTCATGAACCTTCACTGGAATAGTCCGGAATTGATTGCCTACCCAACGAGTGAAATGAAAATATCCGGCTTTGATGCTGTGAAATCATTTTATACTAAAGATTTTGCAGCCAGTAAGGGAGCCGTATTGACATATACGAGTACCTACAATATTCCCATGCATGATGCCGTCGTTGGTCACGGCACATTTACCTGGACCATGCCAATGGAAGGTGGTCCACCCATGGTCATGGAAGGAAGATATGCGGATGTAAAAGCATATAAGGATGGTAAGATGGTGATCACTTTTGATCATTCATCTGTACCAACGCCACCAGCGCCTGCGGATTCGACGGATATCAACTAATCTCCAACCGGATCATATAGTCGTGACCCTTCGACTTCATACGCTTATCCTAGTGCAGGCTCAGGGAAAGGAGCGTAACCCTTCGACTCCATACGCTCATCCTCGTGCAGGCTCAGGGCAAGGAGCGTAAGAAAGTAAGACCGGAAGACGAGCTCGGTAATCAGTGTTCAGTATTAGGTTATTTGCACTTAAACATTTCTACGTATATCTGCGAGATCTGCGGGAAACCAGTTTTAAGGGTTAGGGGTTTGATCATTAACCGAAAGATTCTCGATTCGCATCCAGGATTCTTTGCTGATGATTGATACTCTCCATGTGCACCGCATTGACATATTTGGTAACAAAGTCCTGGCTCAGGCCGAGTTTGTCACCTTTCGCAAAAGCTCGCTCCAGGATTTCATTCCAACGTGCCGTCTGCAGGATCGTGATATTATGCTCCCGTTTGTAGACACCGATTTGTTCTGACACTTTCATACGCTGACAAAGGATCTGCATCAGTTCATCATCGAGGTGATTGATCTGCTGACGCAACCGGTCTAATGCAGCATGATATTCTGCTGAATTTACATCATCCTTTCTCCAGGAAATATTTTGTAATAACTTTTTTAGGTCTTGGGGTGTGATCTGTTGTCTGGCATCGCTCCAGGCCATGTCCGGATCGATGTGACTTTCTATCATCAAACCATCGTAATCCAGATCGATCGCTCGTTGCGCTACTTCTTGCAGGATGTCTCTGCGACCACAGATGTGTGAGGGATCATTGAGCATCATGAGTTCCGGATGGCGGCGTTTCATTTCGATTGCGAGATGCCACATGGGTGCATTGCGGTATTCCGTATTACCATAGGTTGAAAATCCACGATGGATCAATCCAATTTCGGTGATGCCTGCTCTGGTGATGCGTTCTACTGCGCCGGTCCACAATTCCAGATCAGGATTTGTGGGGTTTTTGATCATGACAGGAACAGAGACGCCCCGAAGTGCATCCGCCACTTCTTGTACACTAAATGGATTGGCGGTAGTACGAGCTCCAATCCACACGACATCGACTTCAAAGTGAAGGGCATCTTCTAATTGTTTTGCAGTAGCAACTTCTACTGTGACGGGAAGCCCGGTACGTTTTTTTGCCTCAAGTAACCAAGGCAATCCTTTCGTCCCAATACCTTCAAACATCCCGGGTTTTGTGCGCGGCTTCCAAATGCCGGCACGCAACATATCGACGCTACCTGTGGCAGCAAGTTGTTGCGCCGTCTCTAGTACCTGCACTTCTGTCTCCGCGCTGCAAGGTCCGCTGATGATCAACGGGCGTTTGTTCCATATCTGTTGAATGGTATTCATCATGGTTATTGAATTATCTTTTTTATCTGATTGGCATGCTGCATTAATTCCCGCAGGCCTTCATCATTTTGTTCCAGAAGACAGGATTCGAATTGTTGTAATTGCGAAATATGTTCCCGCAATACATCAAGTACGTTTTCTCTGTTTTGCAAAAAGATGGGTGCCCACATCGCGGGATTACTTTTGGCCAAGCGAACTGTACTTTCAAAACCACCACCTGCCAATTCAAAAATCGCATCTTCTTCATGTTCTTTTTCCAACACCGTATTGGCCAGGGCGAATGAGGTGATGTGGGAGATATGACTTACATACGCTGCATGTCTGTCATGATCTGCAGCACTCATATCAATCATGTGCATACCGAGTCGCTGATACATTGTTTCAATTATATCCACTACATCTGCATCACTTTCTCCTCGTTCACAAATCACACAGGCCCGACCCGCAAAAGCTCCTTTGACTGCTGCCTCAGGCCCACTGTATTCGGTACCCCACATCGGATGCGTGGCAACAAAACGTTTGCGCATGGGATGGTCATGAATACGCTGACAAAGGGCATGCTTCGTTGATCCTGCATCAGCGACAATCTGATTATTGGTAATCATATCTAATATCCGCATGGTCATCTCAATCGTGGCATCTACTGGAATGGCGATATAGATCAAATCACTCTTCCGTACAGCATCATGTAATGGCAATGCTTCATCGATCAAACCTAATTGCAACGCTTTCTGACTGCTCGCCTCCGTCCGGCTAACGCCAATAATATGTTTTGCCAGCTGGTGTTCTCTTAACGCCAATGCCAGTGATCCGCTAATCAATCCCACGCCGACTATTGTCACATTGTCAAACATGGCTTACTGATTTATCTGTTTGAACTTCCTGAATACGATGTATCGCTTCTTTGATTTTTTCTTCCGTATTGCATAAACTCACCCGAACATATTTCTCTCCCATGCTTCCAAATATTCCTCCAGGTGTAATAAAAACATTCGCTTTGTACAGAATGTCGTCACTAATTGCATAACTATCATGATATGATGCCGGAATCGACGCCCATACAAATAATCCTGCTTGTTGCTTTGAATATTTACAGTTCAAGACATCCAACAATTGGAAAACCTGTAATCTTCTTTTTTGATAAACTTCATTCACAGTACGATGCCAACTGTCATCCAGACATAATGCTTTCGCAGCAGCCAGTTGCAGTGGCAGGAACATTCCGCTGTCCATATTACTTTTAAAACGCAGCACATCACTGATCCGCTCTTTTGCTCCGCACAGCATGCCGACACGCCATCCGGCCATATTGTGAGACTTGCTCAATGAGTTTAATTCAATTACACAATCTTTCGCATGCTCTACTGCCAAGAGGCTAATCGGATTTTCATTGAGAATAAAACTGTACGGATTATCATGGATCATGAGGATATGATGTTTTATTCCAAATGCCACAATGTCTTCGAACAATTTCTTTGTTGGCAATTGTCCTGTCGGCATGTGTGGGTAATTGACAAACATTATTTTTACGTTATTGAGATTTGATTTTTCCAAAAGATCAAAATCCGGTACAAAGCCATTTTCAGATTTTAATTCATACTCCATACATACTCCACCGGCAAGCTTTACAGCACTTTGATACGTTGGATAACCGGGATTCGGGATCAGCACCTGATCACCATCATTTAGGTACGTCATGCAGATGTGCAGGATTCCTTCCTTGCTACCCATGAGCGGTAGTATCTCAGTGTCCGGATTCAACGCTACACCATACCACCGATGATACCAATCACTCATCGCAATACGCAAGGTCAGAATGCCATTATAGGATTGATACCCGTGCACATTTCCTTTCTGACTTTCTTCGTTTAATGTCTGTATGACATCCGGGTGAGGAGGCAGATCCGGACTGCCAATACCGAGATTAATTACATTCTTACCCGCACGATTGAGTTCAGCGATCTCCCTGAGTTTTTGTGAGAAATAATATTCCCCGATTCCGTTGAGCCTATTTGCTATTTCCATAATCCTCTTTTGTATATGCCATAGATCCGAATCACTTCAGTCAATGGTTTGATTTCTTTTATCACTGTCCTGAACTGATCCTGTGAATCAAATTCCATATCCACATAAAAACTATATTTGAATTCACTCGCAGGAATTGGCAAACTTTGCAACTTGCTCAGATTGACCCCACGTTTTGCAATCCGGGTCAACACTTTTGCAAGACTTCCCCTGGAGTGGCTGGTATTAAAACTTATGGAAGCTTTGTTGGCGTCGGCAACTGGCATTGCAGTATCGGTTGGTTCCAATGCAAGGAATCTTGTATAATTATTTTTGAGGGAGTGGATGTTAGGTGCAATCACTTCGAGTTGATAAAGATTTGCTGCAAGACGGCTGGCAATCGCTGCGATGTGTTTGCTTTTATGCTGATGAATATGTTTTGCAGTGAGGGCTGTGTCCTCTGTTTCTACCAGCTTCCAGTGATGTTTATCGAGAAACTGATAGCACTGTTGTAAGGCCATCGTGTGGGAATGGACTTCACGAATGTCTTCGAGGTTCACACCGGGGTTCACCAGTAGGTTTTGCCTGATCTGCAGATATACTTCTCCAATGATGGTCAGATGGGATTTTTGTAATAAGGCGTAATTGGACAGGATGCTACCGGCTATGGAGTTCTCAATAGCCATGATGCCTCCTGTGCTTTCCTTTTTGTTTTGCGCGACACGGACCACATCCCTAAAGGTGGCGCAGTGGAGGACTTGTACCGCCTTTCCGTAGTATTTCTGTGCTGCTACCTGATGGAAACTTCCTTCGTAGCCCTGTATCGAGATTTTTGGTATCATACGTAAAAACGAAAATCCCGGCCTTTACGGGACCGGGATTTTCTGAATTGATTATGGTTTATATCTGTCAGTTTTTCATGCAGGCACCCGGCCCTTCTTTGTTAAAGAAGTAACAAAAATAAAAATTGCGGTATGTGCCTTTTATTGTCATTGAGATCAAATGTAGGCTTCCTGAGGATATAAAGCAATGCCAGGGGGAAATATTTTCTCAGGAGATTCCTCACGCTACACGTTGATTTCCTTCTAGAAATACATCGGACCATTGATAAAAACCAAACTTTTTTTATATTTGATAGCCCCGTCAATCCTTTTGATATAGCACACTTAACCCCTCACATCCTAATACTAATTCTCTTCATTTCAGAACGTGAACTAACAACAATTATGAAGCGCAAAGAATTTGTATGCCTGGTAGCCATCGCAGCTTCGCTTGATCCATTGGACTCTATCTTCTCCATTCCCAAGAGCAGGATCAATCTGCTGGCATTCCCCGAACCACAGTCAGGTCTTTGGATATGAATATCGACCGGCATTCAATACGCCATATCATGATCATGCCGACATGGTCTTCTCGCGGTCCGGCATTGGCAGGATCGAGTGGAACACATGAAATATGATTAAGTGAAACAGCAACTTCTTCTTGTCAGTCCGCCTTTTACTCAGCTCAATACACCGTATCCTGCTACTGCTTATCTCAAGGGATTCTTGAATACGCAAGGTATTGAAAGCAGACAAATCGATCTCGGCATCGAAACTATTCTTCAATTATTTTCAAAATCAGTACTGGAGCAATTATTTAATCATCCTGTGACATATGGTCAGCAATTAACCACAAATGCACAAAGAATTTTTTCACTCAAGGAATACTATATCAATACGATTGAGCCAGTCATTCGATTTCTGCAGGATGAAGATCCTACGCTTGCACATTTTATATGTAAGCGAAATTATCTTCCGGAGGCATCCAAATTTGAACAACTTGAAGACATAGAATGGGCTTTTGGTACGATGGGTATTCGCGATCAGGCACGACACATTGCTACGTTGTATCTCGAGGACCTAAGCGATTATATTACTGAAGTAATTGATCTGCACTTTGGATTCAGCCGTTATGCAGAGCGACTCGGTATGAGTGCTCAATCGTTTGATGGATTATATATTGAGTTGAATACAGCATCGAGCTATTTTACGCAGCTCATGATTTCGATCTTAAAGCAATCCCTTGAAGAATATACTCCGACACTTATTTGCTTATCTGTTCCATTTCCCGGCAATCTTTTTGCTGCTCTAAAATGTGGTCAGTGGATTAAGCAAAACTATCCGGATGTCAGGATCATCATGGGTGGCGGTTATGCAAATACAGAACTTCGTTCGCTATCGGATGTGCGTGTATTTGAGTTTGTAGATTTTATTAGTCTCGATGATGGTGAATCTCCACTCGTGAATTTAATATCCTATCTGAATGGAGAAAGGGATATCAGCATGCTGAAGCGAACTTTTGCATTGATTGAAAATAAAGTAGTCTATTGTAATGGAAGCCTGACACCGGATGTCAAACAGGAAAAGGTGGGTACGCCGGATTATACAGGACTGCCGCTTAAAAAATATCTATCCGTCATCCAGCTCACCAATCCCATGCATCGCTTGTGGAGTGATGGCCGATGGAATAAGCTGACCATGGCGCATGGGTGTTATTGGGGGAAATGTACGTTCTGTGATATTTCTCTCGATTACATTAAAAATTATGAAGCTTCTTCTGCAGTGCTAATTACTAATCGAATGGAAGAGCTCGTGTCGCAGACAGGCGAGAGTGGTTTTCATTTTGTGGATGAAGCAGCTCCTCCGGCATTAATGAAGGCGGTAGCGCTGGAGATTCTTCGAAGAAAAATGACAGTGAGTTGGTGGACGAATATTCGCTTTGAAAAAAGTTTTCATTACGATCTATGTCGACTGCTCGCGGCTTCAGGATGTATTGCAGTATCCGGTGGACTTGAGGTTGCTTCAGATCGTTTACTTGAATTAATTGCCAAAGGCGTTACTGTGAAACAAGTGACAAAAGTGAATAAAAACTTCCACCGGGCAGGAGTACTTGTACATGCATACCTGATGTATGGATTTCCTACACAGTCAGAGCAGGAGACCATTGATTCATTGGAGGTCGTAAGGCAAATGTTTGAAGCTGATGTCATGCAATCTGCTTTTTGGCACCGTTTTGCAATGACAGCACACAGCCCTGTAGGGTTGCGGCCTGAGCAATTTCGTGTGACCAATTTGACAACTGCTACCGGAGCATTCGCGAATAATGATTTAGTGCATACCGATCCGACCGGAGCTGACCATGATCTATATCAGCATGGATTGCGTAAATCTTTATACAACTATATGCACGGAGTTTGTCTAGAGGATCCCTTGCAGAATTGGTTTGATCATCCTATTCCACCAACTACACTTGCTCCGGATCTCATCCAATCGTATCTGATGCAGGCAGATGGCCGTGAAATGAAAGAAAGTAATATTATAGTTTGGATTGGAGGTCAAATAATTTATGATGCAACAAGTCATGTGTTATCTGTATCTACTTTACAGGAAACTATTGAAATAGATTGTCCTGTGAACGAAGGAAACTGGATCGCGAAGACATTGTCTGAACTACAACCTGAACATGGTTCATCGATGACATATCAACAATTGCAGGAGGATTA
>JALYSC010000468.1 GCA_030855005.1 Bacteroidota bacterium
CAGACAAGGTGCCTGAGTGCAGATCTCTTAACCGATCCTGGATCCACTTATATGTCTCTTTGTAGACCATGCTTTTGTTTACTTTCCTTACACTTTTTCAGATTACGTTTGCCGTTCTGAATATTCGAGCGAACGGTATCCATGGGTTGGGACACCAACACCACGATTTCGGCGTATGATTTTTTTTCAAAATAAAATAACCGGATGCACATCTGCTGTTTGTCAGGTAACTGTTCGATACATCCGTGCAGCTGGTCTGTGGAATCCTGGTGAATAACCAACTCAAATTCCTCATCCTCCTGATGCCAATCACGGCCATTTTGCATAACAGGATCATCCAGTGACACTGTTAAGGAATTGCTTTTCTTTCGTAATACCTGCAGGCAGTGATTCTTGCTGACCATGTATAACCAGCCAGGAAAATTATCTACTTCATGGCCCGGCAACTTGCGATTAATATGTTCGTAAATATCCATCACGGCATCCTGTGCCAGATCTGGCTGCCCAAAATATTTCAAGCAAACTCCATACACCAGTTCGGTATACCTCAAGTACAGTGTCCCGAGCGCATCCGTATCCTTTCTGACACGGAAACTGGTGATTAGATCCTGATCTGTAGATGTGTTGGTCACTGAATATTACTTGTTGCAACCGAAAATACTGGTTAGAGATGGAAATCAACGATTGTATTCGGAATGGATAACGATTGATTGCATAGATATTTTATAACTTAAAATAGGCAGGCCATCCAACAGATGACATTTTTCTCTAAAGATGCTCTTGGGAACAATATCACGGTAGCTTTCTTATGCAAAATTTTGCAATTCAGGTGCTTGTGCTTAGAATTCCATCGGTTTACAGTAAAAGAGAGGGCGTCATATATGGTTAAATTCCAAATATTTAACTAAAAATTGCCCTTATAAGCCATTAAAAAGATGGCGGGTAGTGATATAGGACAGAATCTTTCATATTTTTATTCTGTTAATCAGATAATCATTCGGAGTACAATAGCATCTTGAAGTATCTAATTACCATACTATCACTCACCTTTTTCCTGGTTCGCATAGACGCCCAAACCATTTCTCCTGCGACTCAGGTTCCCAATGTCTTTTTAATCGGAGAATATGAGGATCAATACATGGCATTAGCCAAAGAGCATCCGGCGATGTTCATGTCGGTCTACCTTAACGATATTGATATAGCTTTCCGCGAATGGGCCAATGTACTGATGGACATCGAAGACTATGCAGATAACATGAAGTTCGATATCAAGGGAGTTAAGCTCTGGATTAATCTTTACTTCAATGCTGATGGCACTATCGCTCATCTGGCTTTTTTCCCCAAGCCCAACAGCCGCAACGTACCTGTTGAGCACCTCACCGCCTTCTTCAAAAATTTCGTCCGCGAGTATAAATTAAATGTAGAGGCTGCCAAGCCATTCCAGCATAGTGCCAGTGCGGGCTTTCCCACTTTCTTTGAGCGCGAGATGGCCTCAACAGGAAAGAAAAATTAAGGGTTCTTCTTGTTATAATTTTGATCTCAGATTTTACGAACCTAACTTCGTATGGTTGGTGAGCTGTAAAGCTCTATGCTCTTTGCCTTTTCCACCCCCAACCCTTGTTTTTCTCCACTGATCCCATTTTGCAAAACGCTCAATGTTGCTCATTCCGAAAATCCTGGGGAGTTTGGTTAATCCGATATTCAAAACCTTACGATTGACGACTCACGTTTCATGTTTTGTCTCTTCTGTAATTCCGCGATCCTATTCTCACATGCTCTTAGGCTGCATTTCCAAACAGAAAAGACGGGATTCTCGTGCTGAGCTTGTCGAAGTATGAGTTTCCCTTCTTCCCTTCTTCCGTTCTTCCTGTGCTCCCGTGCTCTCCCGCTGCATTTCTAAACAGAAATGGCGGGATCTCCGCTGCGCTACGACTGTGATCCTTGGTAACTCTTATATTCGCATTTCTAAACATATATACCTCCCATGTCTCAATACACCGAAGAAAACATCCTAACCCTTGACTGGAAAGAGCATATCCGTATGCGGCCAGGGATGTATATCGGCAAACTCGGTGACGGATCTACCCCTGACGACGGGATCTACGTGTTGCTTAAAGAAGTGATAGACAACTCCATAGATGAATATATCATGGGATATGGCAAGCAGATTGAAGTAGATATTAAAGAAGGGAAGGTCAGTGTGCGTGATTACGGTCGTGGGATTCCGTTGGGTAAAGTAGTGGAGTGTGTATCTAAAATCAATACTGGAGGGAAATATGATTCTAAAGCCTTCAAGAAATCTGTGGGTCTCAATGGGGTAGGGACCAAGGCAGTGAATGCGCTGTCTGATTTTTTCCTGGTGCGTGCAATAAGAGAAGGAAAATCAAAGGAGGCTACCTTTCATCGAGGAGATATAAAAACAGAATCCAAGATTATCAAGTCAAATGAGGATCAGGGGACTATCTTTTCTTTCGTACCTGATGAAACGATCTTTAAGGATTTTGAATATCGCGATGAATTTATCGAGCAGCAGTTGTGGAATTATGCGTGGCTGAATGCAGGTCTTAAATTAAAATATAATGGCCGCATCTTTCAATCCAAAGACGGATTACTGGATCTGCTGACCAGAAAGACAGCTACTGAAGAAATCAGGTATCCGATTATTCACCTCAAAGGAGAAGATATCGAGATGGCACTTACCCATGGTCAGCATTATGGCGAACAATATTATTCTTTCGTCAATGGCCAGAATACGACACAGGGAGGAACACATCTCACTGCGTTCAGGGAAGCTATTGTAAAAACATTCCGTGATTTTTTTAATAAACAATTTGATCCGAAAGACATACGTGCATCCATAATT
>JALYSC010000469.1:0-1079 GCA_030855005.1 Bacteroidota bacterium
GTGTTGGAACTATAGGCATAAATGTACCAGGCGCGGATATTTATAATTGGCAGGGTATACCAGGACCAGATTCAAGTAATGCTTTTATTAATGTCACGGTAGCAGGTACTTACTTTGTAAATGCGCTTGATGTCGATACAGGTTGTGAGATTACAGGTGCTGCACAATTGTTTGCTGATCTTGCACCTCCGGTTTTTACATCATCCACTGATACTGTCAGTTGCCTGGAGCCTTTTGGAGAAATTTTCTTTTATCCATCTCCTGGTGTTCAATATGCTGATGTCAGATGGCAACTGCCAGATATGACCACTTCTTCCGGGACGAGTTTAGTGGTTAGTGAGCCTGGACAATACTTGTTATCAGTTACAGGACTCAATGGTTGTGTTGGAACAAATCTGTTGGAGGTTTTTGCTGACACAGTATTACCAATATTTTTTTTAGAGTCAGATACCATTGGATGTGATCAGCTAGGCTTTGCCAATACTATTGCAATTGATTCATTAGTATCTATATCGTGGACTGGACCAGGTGGTTTTTCTTCAACTGATTTTAATCCAATGATTGCGGACACAGGTTCCTATACAGTAACAGGTTTTGGCATTAATGGATGCTCTGCAACTCGTATTCTGAAGGTTAGGGGGAATATTAATGCACCTCGAATATTTTTATCTGTTGATACACTGGGCTGTATTACTGACTCAGCTAAATTCGAAATAACATCACCTGATTCTATTGTCAATTATGCATGGACCGATAACAATGGAATTTTACTGGATACTGATGCAATTCTTGTAGTGACTTTGCC
Organism: Bacteroidota bacterium; assembly: GCA_030855005.1. Classification (GTDB taxonomy): domain Bacteria; phylum Bacteroidota; class Bacteroidia; order Chitinophagales; family Saprospiraceae; genus Opimibacter. The sequence goes on from JALYSC010000469.1 coordinate 806, forward strand.
AGGTACTTACTTCGTAAGTGTCGAGGGCAATAATCACTGCATAAGTACTGACACAATTGAACTCCCCTCTGCTGTCTTTCCTGTCATTACACTGGTTGCAGATACATTAACCTGCCGCGATACACTAGTACCAATTATTGCTACAGCTAATATTCCATCTCCGTTATTCGTGTGGTCGGATTTAAATGGGAATATTTTAAGTCAAGTAGATTTGCTTGAGGTTAACACAACAGGTCCTTTTATTATTTCTGTCATAGGGGATAATGGATGTGAA
>JALYSC010000469.1:1089-2836 GCA_030855005.1 Bacteroidota bacterium
CAATTACAGTGCCGATCGATACAATTCCGCCTCAAGCGATTATTCAACTAACAGGCGAAATAAGATGTCAGAACAGAGATTTTATGTTGGATGGATCAGGAACAACCCCAGTTAATATTACCTTCCAGTGGTCTTCAATTTTAGGAAATATCCTTAGCCCAACCAACAGAGACACTATCCAGGCAAGTGATGTAGGAATCTATTTGCTTGAAGTAACCCGAACTGATAATGGATGCCGGGATATTGATAGTATCGTGATGGGTGAACATCCTGATGCTATTACTCAAGCCATTATAGAATTATTACGTCCTAAATGTAGTGGAGATACAAATGCAGTAATAAATGTGACCAATGTTAGCGGAGGAATTAGTCCTATACTATTTCAATTGGATGGTGGCGTACCCCAACTCTCAACAACCTTTGGAGGGTTGACTGCCGGTACTTACATCCTTCAATTGACCGATGCAGCAGGGTGTGAATATGATACTTCGATTGTAATTGATCCAACCAACCTATTTAATATTGATGCAGGGCCTGACCAGGAAATTTATTTAGGAGAAACTATAACGCTGAACGGTACGAATGATATTCTTTCAAGTGAATTTTTTGATCAGGTATGGGATTCTACAGGGATTGTGCTTTGTAATGATTGTCCTGATTTTGAAGTAAGACCATTAGAAACCACCAGATATTCCTTCACGGTATCCTCAGTAACGGGGTGCGTTAAGACTGATGATTTGATCATCTATGTGATCGAAAGAGGCAAATTTTATATCCCCAATATTTTTTCTCCTAACGGGGATAATATCAATGAGGTAGTTCGTCTTAATCCAACCCCGGGGATATCAAGAGTGATACAATGGATCATCTTTGATCGCTGGGGAAATGCAGTCTTTGGAAAGACTGATTTTGATCCTCCCGATCCTTCTGTATTCTGGGACGGGACAATGAATGGAGGTGAGACGCTAAATCCGGGTGTTTTTCCTTTCATGCTCGAAATCGAGTTGATTAATGGTAACAAAGAGCTTCATCACGGAACCATTACACTGATCAAATAATTGAGTAAAAAACAATTGATTAACGCGCGACAATTCTCGTGCTCCTATTGTTCTTTTTAATTTTTAATAGGTTGAAAGTCAATATATCTGATTAAATTTAATATCTATTCTCCTCATAGATACAGTATCCTCAGGCAGCGAAATCAGGCTATAATTGGTCTTGTATCTATTCAACACAAAAGACCTTCGAGACTAGTGCTCCTTATTGTCCTGATTTCAAAGGCAGGCATGGTATCAGGGGGCACTGGCAAGGAATAATTTTATAAATTCGCCAACCTTCCGTAAAGGCTAAAATCAAGTGAGCATGTTGTCACCCAAATGTTATTTTTTAAGAAAAGGACTCCTTTTAATCATCCTTCTCTTTCCACTTTTAAAAGCCCATTCTCAGTGCAATCCTCCCAGTCAACTGCCTTCCGGTGATTGTATGACTGCACCCTCTCCATGCCTGGTAGATGCCTGTTACGAAACCCAATCCAACTTTGGAGGTCCTCCATATAATGGCTGGTGTGGAAGTAATACAGCCATCCATAATCCTCAATACTTTGCCTTTATAGCAACACTTCCCAATGTTATGATCAATATCCATGTAGATGGATGTGACAATGGGCAGGGCCTTCAGAGCGCAATTTTGGGAGCTTGTCCATGGACAGTTGGTCCTGATGTTATTGATTGCGATCCTGGTACTAACC
>JALYSC010000470.1 GCA_030855005.1 Bacteroidota bacterium
AGCCATGGCCGCCAAATCCTTGTGCGTCATAAGTTTGAGCCCCTGGTTTTTAGCAGTGCCATTATGACTCAAATGATGAGCTACTTTATAAAAGACAACCTGCTCAAGCAGATGCTTTTTTTCAAGCGTTTCGCCGTCATCATCCCATTCGATATCATGCCATTAGTTCCAGCTTCCATATTCCGCGTCACCAGGAAAGAGGATAACTTTCTTCTCTTTAATAAACTGGAAAGCCCAGACTCAAATTGTTCGTAAGACTATTCATTCGAAGCGCTAATGATCCGGAACTCATTAACCAGTCAAAACCAATACCCCGCCATTCTTCACTTTGGTATTGTTTCTCCACGCTTTCCTTCATTAGATCATCAAGTACCTCATACGTTTTTTCAAAAGGAAAAATCTTTATAGACGATCTTATTGATGTCTACTGTATCGATCAGCAGGGAAAGCGAAGGATCAAATGCATATCCCTTCAGCTTACGAAAAGCTGGTTTTTCAGAATTGGTGGTGCCCATAATTGATTAATAGTCGTCAGCATGAAAAATTAGTAATTTTCAATGAGACAATAATCATATGCCTGCGTTTACTGACCCACTTTATAGTGTTGCGGTACCTTTTTAATTAAGGCATCTGATGGCTGAGGCACCCAATGATGCAATCCTCCGGCAAGCTCATCATTGAACGATGTCGGAATATTACCCTTGGCAGTTCTGTCTGCCCATGTCACATGACTATCACCTTCATCACGGCGCTCCATAGTTATGCATTCTTCCACAGGACACACCAATGAACAAAGATTACAACCCACACAATTCTCTTCAATGATTATTGGTTTGCGATCCGCAGGATCTGTTTTTAATCCAATGGCCTGATGCGCTCCATCTTCGCAGGCAGTATAACAGAGCTGACATCCAATACATTTAGATTCATCTATACTGGCTACAATTTTATAATCGAGATTGAGATCCTCCCAATGAAGAATATTAGGTAATGCTTTACCCCGAATATCCGTCATGGTATGAAATCCTTTTTCATCCATGTATTGATCGAGGCCGGCCACCATTTCACGAATGATACCGAAACCATAATGCATAACGGCTGTGCAAACCTGCACTGATGTGGCGCCTAATAAAAAAAATTCAACTGCATCTCGCCAATTTTCAATACCACCAATTCCTGAAATAGGAATATTTACCTGCGGATGTTGTGCGCAATTCTTCAGCATATTCATAGCGATAGGCTTGACAGCGGGTCCGCAATAACCTCCGTTGGTACTCTTGCCATCGACGATGGGATAAGGCACAAAATTATCGATGTCGACACCGACGATACTTTGAATTGTATTGATTAGAGCTATTGCATCACCACCACCCTCTGCAGCAGCAATGGCAGGTCTTGTGATATCTGTTATGTTAGGAGTGAGTTTAACAATGACAGGAATGGTTGCTACTTCTTTCACCCATTCCACAATCATCTTAAGAATCTTTGGTTCCTGACCTACAGCACTGCCCATCCCGCGTTCACACATGCCGTGTGGGCAGCCAAAATTTAATTCGACACCATCGGCACCTGCGTTAGTGACATCGCGCATGATCTGGTGCCATTCTTCCCTGGTCTCCACCATCAATGAAGCAATGACAGCATGATGCGGAAATCTTTTTTTGACTTCTTCGATTTCGCGAAGGTTGTCACGAAGAGGACGATCGGTGATGAGTTCGATATTATTGAAACCTATCATCCGGTTATCGCGGTAATTGACTGCACCATATCGTGAGGAAACATTGATAACAGGGATTCCGAGTGTTTTCCATACTGCTCCACCCCAACCTGCATCGAAGGCTTTCATGACCTGGTAGCCGCTATTCGTAGGTGGAGCGGAGGCCAGCCAGAAAGGGTTTGGGGAATGGATACCGGCGAAATTTGTTTGGAGATTTGCCATAGGGTAGTAATGAATTTGATGATCAGAAATGTGTACAAATTGCTCTAAAAATGGTAAAATGGAAGATATTGTGAATTTACATCAGTATTAAATATTTATTAATTATGTAATACTTACATAATCAGGATGATATAGTAAATTTCATGGTGTAACTAAATTCAAAACGAAGTATATTGTGAATATACTTCAGTATTAAATATATATCTATATATAGTAGTTACATTTTCAATTAGATAACTCATTTTTTGAGCTATTTTTTTTGTAAAAAATGCCACTCCTCCATTACCCCTTATTCCATCCTCTCATTTAACCCCGCCATTGTCAGATATTTGACGATACCGTGACCCGCCTTTTTCCCGTCCGCCACTGCATTCACAACTTCCTGCCCACCACTCACAGCATCGCCTGCAGCAAAGTATTTTGGATTTGTAGTGCGGTAAAATGCATCCACCTTGATAGTCCCACTTTGATGAGTATCAATTTGACCAATCAGGCTAACTAACTCCGTTTGCTTAGACTGGCCAGTAGCTTTTATCACCCAATTGCATTCCTCAACAAATTCAGAACCAGGAATAATTTTAATTGTACCATCCACTAATTCAGTTTTGATAAATCGTACACCTGTCACCTGATTTAGATTCTCTTCAGTCGTGCCACCAAGTATTTCAAGTGGAGCTACATTAAACATCCCTTGTACGCCAACTTCTTTCGCCAATTCATATTCGAATTCATACGCCCCCATCTCTTCTTTGCTTCGACGGTACGCAAGTATAACTTTTCCTGCGCCCATCCTTGCACTTTCACTCGCTGCATCCATGGCTGTATTTCCTCCACCGAGAACAATCACTTTATTAGGTGCGTGGACACGATGATGCTTGAGACGAAGTTGTTCTATCC
>JALYSC010000471.1 GCA_030855005.1 Bacteroidota bacterium
AAAATAAGAACGATTTGACGACCTTTATTAGACTTAACCCCTTTTAGGTTCACTCCACTTTTTCATTTTAGATTATTTTCGAACGATGAAATGTTACTTCACCACATTCCTTATCACGCTACTTCTATCTCACATCTGCACGGCTCAGTTAGCAGATCATTTTGATGATGGCAATCTTGATGGTTGGCAGGGAAATGTCGATCATTTTATCATCAATGCTTCAGAAGAACTCCAACTTAATGCTCCTTCCGGCTCCCCTACTTCCTGGCTCTACACGCCTGTTACTTTTATTGACAGTATGGAATGGGAGATTTATGTACGCTTAAATTTCGCACCTTCTACAAGCAATCAACTTAAAATCTACCTGGGACTTACCACTACTGATCCCGCTACGGGCTCCGGATATTACCTGGAGATGGGAGCCACAGGTGATATGGATGGTATTGACCTCAAATATCAGGATGGTGCAAATATTGTATTACTCGCTTCATCTATTCCCGGACTGGTTGGTACTGACCCGGTGGATATCCGTCTAAAAGTGAAACGATCAGGGAATGGTGTCTGGGATGTGTACCAGATAGGAATACCCTTTCCTGAATTATTATTTTCTACTACGCATGACTTACTGCCACTTAGCTCGCTTACCACGTTTGGCCTGTTATGCAAATACACTGATACAAGGAGAGATAAATTTATTTTCGATGACATCATCATAGGACCTGTGTTTGCGGATGTCATAGCTCCTGTATGGGATAATATCGAAGTAATAGATCAGCAAACATTACTTCTGACATTCAGTGAAACACTTGACCCTGCCTCTGTAAATGCCAATGATTTTCTATTGTCACCCGGGAATCTCACTCCCGATCAGGTGAATGTAGATAATCATCAGGTTACACTTCATTTCTCATCACCATTTATAGATCAGCAAGTGTATATGCTGACTGCTGAAAACATAAATGATCAGTCAGGAAACATCATGTCATCTACGGTAAAACAATTTGTTTTTACTCAGATTTACTTTGCGGGACCGAATGATCTATTAATTACAGAAATCATGGCGGACCCTACTCCTATTGTTGGATTACCTGATGCAGAATATATTGAACTATTTAATAATTCAGACAAAGCTTATGAACTTTCTGATTATAGTCTGGTGGTAGGCTCAGCCACACGCGATCTTCCTGTATACACACTCCAGCCAGGTGCTTATGTTGTCATTACGGATGACGCAAATGAAGACTTACTTTCCCCTTTTGGAGATTTGCTGATTATTACAAATATGCCTGGATTAACGAACAGTGGTACCACGTTGAAAATCATCAACTCTGCCAGTGAAATAATACATGAAGTCAGCTATGATGAAGCCTGGTATCATGATCCCAATAAAGCAGATGGCGGATGGTCGCTTGAAATGATCAATCCAAAAAGGATCTGTTCCACCATAGATAACTGGGCTGCTTCAACTCATCTTAGTGGAGGTACTCCCAATGCAACCAACTCACAATGGTTGATTGCAGAAGACAATACGGGTCCACAATTTGTTTCTCTTTTTATCAGCGGATCCAATCGTATCGAACTGCGCTTCAATGAAAAATTAGATGCAATTCTATCTGTTAACCCAGGTTTATTTTCCTTCTTGCCGGATCTTCCTATTTCGAACGTTGCATTAATAAATCCAACTATACTTGAGATTTCATTTCAGAATAATCTAATGGAAGGCACGGTATATCAGTTACTTCCTTTCCAAATATTTGATTGTCTTGGAAATGGAGCGAGCACATCAGATACGCTGACCTTTGGTATCGTTGCGGCGGCTGTTGCAGGAGATCTGCTCATCAATGAAATCTTATTTAACCCGGCTTCGGGTGGAAGCCGATTTATTGAAGTCATCAACATCAGTCAGAAATTTATTGACCTCAGTACAATATCAATAGCACGATTGACTAATCCACCAGCAATATATCCTACGGGTGTAAGTGAAATCATCAATCCCGGAGAGATTGTGGTATTCACTCCTGACAGAGAAGATATTTTATCGCGATATACAGTGCCCCATCCTGAAAATTTATTTGAATCATCACTTCCTTCCTGGGATGATAATTCAGATAATGCTGCGATATTGTCGGGAGGAATTGTAATCGATTCATTTACTTATTCCGCATCGTGGCATCATCCTGTCATCAGCGATAAAAACGGGGTTAGTCTGGAACGAATCTCTATCACTTCACCAACTTCTTCTGCATCTAACTGGCATAGCACAAGTTCATTGGCGGGATATGCAACACCTACCGGACCTAACTCGCAATCAAGGCCTTCCGGACCGGTAGAAGGGCCCTTCACTCTCGTCAATAAAAATTTCTCACCTAACGATGATGGCTTTAAAGACTTCCTTGGCATTCAATTTGAACCAGAGGGTGGAAATAATGTTGGATCTGTCTGGATCTATGATCTGGAAGGCAGGGAAATCTACCAGGTCCTTTCGAATGAAACCCTTGGTGTTTCCTCTTTTGTGCAGTGGGATGGCCGGAATGATGAGGGGATCGTATCTGATATGGGCATGTATATTGTATACATTCAGCTTTGGAATATGGACGGTGATGTCAAAGAATACCTGGAAACGTGTGCACTTGTAAAACGCTAAAAAATTGATCACTAATACGAAGAGATCCAGTACACAAGAACCATTACCGAGTTACGACGTCCATGGAGTACTTTTCTATGCACTGGGCCTGGCATTTATTATCATTACTGCCATTTGTATATTCACCCCATCCTTATTGTTTTTTAAAACCATTGCATCTAACACCCTCTATATTATGCTGGCA
>JALYSC010000472.1 GCA_030855005.1 Bacteroidota bacterium
CATATATCTCAACCTCGAAATCGCTGAGGATAGGGCACCTTTTGAAAATTTCAGTACCATCGAAACCCTTCTTCAGGCGATTTTTTTCCTTAAGAATCTGACTCTTGAAAAGCGTGAGCAGACCCTAATCTTCATCGATGAAATTCAGGCAGTTCCGGCAGCCCTCAACATGCTCCGCTACTTCTATGAGTCTATACCCGGTATTCCCGTGATCTCAGCCGGTAGCATGCTTGAATCCCTCTTTGACAAAAACATCAGTTACCCTGTAGGTCGGGTGGAGTATCTGGTCATCAGACCGGTTTCTTTCCCTGAATTCCTGATGGCAATGGGAGAAACCTCTGCGCTGGAACAACTTGAAAAAATACCTATTGCCCCATTTGCACATGACAAGCTATTGAGTTTGTTTCATACATATGCATTGATCGGTGGGATGCCTGAGATCGTGAGTCATTATTCACAGCATAAGGACCTTTCGGCCCTGGCACCGATTTATGACGCTTTGATCACATCCTACCTGGATGATGTTGAAAAATATGCATCGGGTGATTCGCAGATCATGCACATCCGACATGTCATCAGAACCTCTTTCGCACATGCCGGAAAGCGTATAAAATTTGAAGGATTTGGTCATTCGGCCTATCGGTCGCGTGAGATGGGAGAAGCACTCCGCATCGCTGAGAAAGCATTGTTATTGCAATTGATTTATCCTGTCAATTCTGCGGTCTTGCCATTAATCCCTGATATTAAAAGATCACCGCGGCTCCAGGTATTGGATACCGGAATGCTCAATTATTATGTCGGCATACAAAAGGATATATTGTATACGGATAATCTGAGCAGCATTTATGAAGGTTATATGATTGAGCACCTCATCGGCCAGGAGATATTAGCCGCTCAGTATCTTTCATTAAGCAGTCTGAACTTCTGGGTGAGAGAAAAGAATACTTCTTCAGCCGAAGTAGATTTCATTTATTCTTTTGAAGGAAAACTGATTCCGATAGAAGCGAAATCAGGAGTGGCAGGCAAATTAAAATCATTGCATCAATACATGGATCTCGCCCCACACTCCATGGCGATCCGTTTTTATGCAGATGAATTGAAATGGACTGATGCAGTCACGCCAGGTGGAAAAAAATATCGATTACTGAATCTTCCGTACTATCTCGTCTCCCAATTAGATAGCTATCTGGATTGGTTTCAAAAAAACAATGGATGAGTACGCACATCAAGACCATCTGGTTACCAATTGTAAGTACGCTGATTGTTGTGGATTCATGAACAGACCGCCCCCAGCCCCTGCGATTTTCTGCGAATTCATTTTCACTTCGCTTAATGTCATTCGCGAAAAAACGCCGGGGTGCCTGTTTCAGGAAGAAGGGAATTACCGAATACCGTTTTCAACGCAGATGACGCTGAATTATTTAAAAATGGATTGGCGCAGATTTGATTTTCAATGCTAAAACTTCTGCGGTCGTTGAGCGGAGTCGAAACGCCCGCATGGATGAGGGTGATTTTGAACGCGGATAGCGAAGAGATATTTAAAAATGAATTGGCGAAGATTCGATTTCAAATTTCGACAGTTCACAGTTATACTTCTTTACATCTCCTGAAGTTCCTCCATCATGGAAGGGCGATAGCGATAAGTGGTCTTCCAGGTAGTGACCAGTCGATTCACCATTTCCCCAAAGCCCATTTTCTTAAGTTGTCGGAGATACTTAATGAGTGCCTTGTATTCACTTCGCTTTGATGATGATATTGCATATCTGTCTAATTCCTGTTCATACACTTTACTCAATTTATCACCATAATCTTTCAATAGATACTGTCCATAGTGCAGTAGTCCTTCAAAGCTGAGGTCATTGGAATACAATTCATTGGTAAGAAAAGAAAAGAGCCTCTTCCAATCCTGTTCTTCCACCAGTAATTCGGGGATGAGTTCGCGATATTGCCAATGCTGTGAGGAAATTAAATACATGATCAAACTTTCAAATTTTGCTGGCCATTCGTCAGCAGGTGTATATTTTCTTATTATTTCTACATATGCTTTCTTGTCACGACCATGATCTGTCAGTTGCAGAAAAGCATATTCAAGGACCTTTGCATGTTCACCTTCCGCAATGGCAACATTGATTAGCGCATTATACCAATCACTCAATAGACCCGGTTTCGATTTTTTATGCTGTTGAATTCCATCGAAGGCAAGTTGTTTTACTTTTTCATATTCATTTTCTTTAAATGCTTTATCTATTGCCAGTACTCTAAACCGGGTCAGGTTCAGGTGCTGCTCTAGGAATTTTTGTGCTTCTTCCTCACCTTGTAATTTTCCCATCAGAATTAATCTGATTTCCTGGGCTTTTTCTTTTTCGTATCCGGACAGGGGAATTTCATCCAGCAGTGAATAAATAAGCTCTGCTTCCTGTGGATCACGCTGGAGATTCACAGCCAGATCCATCATCCCAATATGCCAGTCCCACCCTTCAAACTCACGAAGCTTAAATTTAAGAGTACAATATTGAAACAATTCCCGACGGAGGTTTTCATCGGAAGGTAATCCGGTGAGTTCGGCCAGAATATCATACGATGCCCGGATATTGATCCCGATATCACCATTACTGTCATCCACAAACTCAAGCGCTTTTGTCATTTCTTCCAATACCGCACAACTGATCAGCATCGCGCTTCGATAATTACCTGAGTTCAGATGTTGTTGGGCCGAAGTAATTAACAGGTGGACAGCATTACCAATTTTTCGTACCGTAGTTCTATCTATGTATCTTCTTCGGCTCCCGGTACGGAGTAATGCCTTGATCTGCGCATTGTAGA
>JALYSC010000085.1 GCA_030855005.1 Bacteroidota bacterium
CTCTGCTCGTATAGTAGAAGTGACCGGACCACCTTTGATTTTACTCCATTGATTTCGATAGGAGATCCCGAAAGAAGTTGTGTAGCCTTCCCAAAAAAGATAATCGTGACTAATAGATGCGGGGTTGATTATACCCTGAAACTCCCTGTATTGGGTGAACAGAGGAAGTTGTTGTGCCTTCATCTCATTGTAGACAACAACCAAAAACAAAACTGAAATGATTCTGATAAAATTTACCAAGTACGTTTTATTTGTACCAATGTACAGATTTCTACTGGTCTAACCCCCTAATAACTGGACACTTTTTTCGTCCTTGTTAATTCATTTTCATCAATCATGAGTCAAAGGATATATTAATCCTAGCAGGATTGGAGATTGTTTTAGCCTGTGAGGACTGATTGATTACATATACTTTATTAAGAAAACCGACGGGGGATTCGAAAATTGTAGGAGTCTTTTGTAGGTGTTTGGAACCCAATTGACAACTTAATGAATCAATTGGTGGTGGTAGAAGGAAGTTTGATCAAATCTCCTTCCAAAAACCCAAGAAGATTAAGTCAAATCTGCGATTAGTTTGGGTGGTACCAGCGACAAACATAATCAGAAAATTCAGGAAGAAGAACTGGAACAAGCTGTCCTTAACAGAACGATTGAATTAAAAGAGGTAAACGAAAAGCTTCATTTTGAAAGCGAAGAAAAAGAAAAAAGAGCTGCAGAGTTGGGTATAGCTAATAAAGAACTTATATTTCAAAATCAAGAAAAGGAAAAAAGAGCAGTGGAATTGGTGATTGCGAATAAAGAACTCCAGGCATTTACTTTTATTTCGAGCCATGACCTGCAGGAACCATTGCGTAAAATTCAAACCTTTGCGGCTCTAATCCTGGATCGGGAAAATATGCAATTATCCGAACAAGGCAAATATCACTTTCAACGTATTCAAGCCTCAGCAAATAGAATGCAGGCCCTGATTAAAGACCTGCTTTCGTATTCCCATACAAACGTAACTGAGCGAAAATTTGAAGAAGCGAACTTAAATACAATTATTGACGAAGTAATAAATGACCTCTCTGAAACGATCCTCCAAAAAAATGCTGTTGTAGAAGCATCTTTACTCTGCGCAGTCAATATGATAACGTTACAGTTTCGACAGTAGATGTTAAACCTGCTTGCGAATGCACTTAAATTTTCGAGGCCTGGCATACCGGCACGAATTAGAATAACGAGCAAAATCTCAACGGGCTTAGATTTTCAGAAGCAAACCATTGACTTACAGGAAGGCAGTCTTTTACCTGGTCGCAATTATTGCTGTATTTCTTTTGCTGACAATGGTATCGGCTTCGAGCCACAATTCCTTGATAAAATATTTGAAGTATTTCAACAACTGAATAGTAAGGAAGAGTATGAAGGCACCGGCATAGGACTGGCCATTGTTAAAAAGATTGTTGAGAATCACAAAGGACTTATTACGGCAACAGGCGAGTTAAACAACGGAGCAACGTTTCATATTTATATTCCAGTCAAAGACGACGTACATTTATAATATTGTACCGATTTCTTTTTGCAAGGGTCTTTAAGGTTTGTGGCAAATCTTATTGATGCATCAAATCATCTATTTAAAGATCTGGCATGAATACATTTCCAAGTTCAATCATCCGGTCATGCATCTGTTGTAACATTTCAGTACGTGGATTAGCTGTTGGCACCGGAGGCAAATCCAACGTTTCAGCCGGTCTTCCAAATTCACGAAAGAAAACTTCAAATCCAGCAGGCGAAATGTGTAATAACGCTTTAGCTGTATCCGTCAGAAGATTAAAATGATGAGGTATATTTCTAGGCAGAAAAATAAATCCTCCAGGGCCAACTACGAACTTCTTATCTCCGACATGAAAATCAATTTCACCTTCTAAAACATAAAATGATTCATCCTCCAGCTTGTGATAATGAGGAGGTGCCATAAAGTCTTTGCGGAAATGACAATGCATTAATGAAAATGCGCCTTCGGTTTCCTCTGCAGTGATCAAAAAGGAAAAAGTATGAGCGATATAATGGACAGAATTTTCCAATGACGGCTTCCTGGATATAGCCTGGCTCACAATTTGCGTGTTCATAATGAATATTTTTTCAAAAGTATGCCGGCTTTAGGGGCTTATCCTCTACCAAATGGTAGATTCAGTGGATCCATCCCATTTCAAGCGCTTTTACAATCGCAGAGGTGCGGTTAGCTACACCCATTTTTTGATAGATATTCAGGGTGTGTGTTTTTATAGTTCCGGGTGAAATAAAAAGTCGGTCAGCGATATCTTTATTCTGAAGTCCCGTAACCAATAAGAACAAAACTTCTTTTTCCCTTTCGGTGAGCTGACTTAAAAATTTGTGCGATTTAACTGAAAGTTGGTTCTGTTCATTCCATCTCCATTTTTTTCCTTCCGGGCCGGATTGTACATAAGAAACATTTTCCATTTCAGAAAGGGCGAAAGTCCTGACAAGAAAACTTCCCACCGTTTTTAATATATAGAGATGATGCTGCTGATACACATTTTGATGTATCGTCCGGACAGTTATTAGACCAGCTACTTTGTGATTCAATTTGAGGGGAACATAGATAGCAGCCTTTGGATTACAACCGGTAATGGGTATAGGTTTTTGTTCAAGGTAATTTCTGTATTCCCTATCCATATCATTGATGAAAATTTCCTTTTCATGCCGGATGCACCATGACGCTAGTCGATTAGCCGCCATCGCATCAATGGTAAAATCAGGAATTCTATTTCCATCTTCGATCATACCTTTGTACGTAATCATATTTTCTTTGTCATCATAAACCCCCACGGCAAACTGGAAAGCATCCATCAACTTGTTGACATTCGTGTAAATAGCTGCAATCATTTCATCCAGGGAAAGATCTGAAGTAATCATTTCTTCTACATCCGACAAAATAGAAAGTTGTTCTGTCCAGTCAATATTTGTCTTGCTGGCCACTGCATTGCTCCATGATGAAAATGTATCTACAAATGCATGCTTAGTCACCCTATGAATATATAATAAAACAAACTAAGAAAAAATTTGCAGTCTTATTTCATTTTAATCCATTTGCCTTGATACCATGGTCCATTGTAGGCGGACCTCGCCTAATACGCCCGCGAGTCGTGGAGAATTCGATCAACGATTATTAGATGTGTATTCGCTGAGGTTAATAGCTAATCGCAAATTGCATTGCACGTTAAGTGATCAAATCTTTGTAGGCAGTTTGGTTGTCTTCCGTTAGAAAGGACATTTCGATTAGTTGAATAGCATCGGGTAGCCATTTACCAAGCCTGGTATACTCAGCTCTACTTTGTTGTCCAGTCCTGCTTTTGCAAATACTTTTGTTCTGCGTTCGTGCTGATTTCTACTGCCATTTTCTCTTAATTAGGTGCCAACCGAAGATAATCAGGAAAATGGTAAAAGAAATATAAGTGTTTACATAAGCCAGCGGAATAGCAGCAAATATTGCTATAAAACTAATTACCGAGTAAATGTCTGTTCCCTTGTTTTTAAAAAAATCAGGGTCGGTTAGTTTTTTAGATTTTGCGTATAAAAATATAAGTATAAAAAATAAGTTCATGATACAATAAGTAGTGCTGAGCAATGCCACAGCAAATGCATCATGATAGTGTTTTCCGGCAAAGGCAGTCACAAAAGGTGCAAATGAAATCGAGAGGATAAACAACATGTTTAGTATGATAAACCGTTTTGTGATATTCGTAATGTTTACAAACAGCAAATGATAATCTATCCAGAAACCTACAATCAGCATAAAGGAAGCTAAGTAAGAAACTATGTATGGGGTAAGAGACTTGACCTGTTCGTAGGTAGAAGCGCTTTCAATTTTATTTTCTGGTATTTTTATTTCAAGCACCAGAATGGTTAGCAGTATTGCAATGATTGCATCAATAAATGCTTCGAATCGTTTCTTATCAAATTGATAGTTTACAGGCATTAGAGAATTAATAGTTTAAGTGAAGAGTTGTCAATGTTAAATCTGTTTTGGTATTGTCTGTTCGCTTCTTGTAGTCAACTTTAAGTTCGCAATGTTGTCCGAGAATGACGAACAACATCTGTATTGCCCCCACCAAATATAAACCATTCAGCCTCATTATCAAGGTCTTGATATTGCGTTTTTGGATATGTTCATTGCAGCAAGCCAAACAGTTTTGCTGAGCGGGCGAATGAGGATGGGTTTCAGGCAGTTGAAGTATTGCACTTTTTTTGAACATTGCGAATTATAGGGGAGCTGATAGCTAATCACAAATAAGTTTCGAGGTTTGTTAAAATATGGATCGACAGTTTGCAGCAGGACGATCAAGCGGATCGGGATAAAGTACGTCACCCCCTTATGGGTAGGATTTTTAAGTGAGCTAAAGAGAAATTTTACAAACCCACTAAGGATTCATTAAGAAACCTGTCTTTATACCGGGAACCAAATAGCGTGATCATTCATATTTAAGCTCCAAAGAACCTGTCCTGACCTATGCTTAAAGTTTACCGCTACCGTTCACTAAAAAAGTCCTGCCGGTGACGCAATGACGATTATTATAAAGCCATCAGAAAGTAACTTTCGTACTTGAAAATTACTTCATTCTATATGGACATCAAAACCAAAATAATTTAGTCAGCTGCATGATTCTTATCGCATGCACAGCCATACATGCAGGCAATGACGGGGATTGGTTTGGTTACTCAGTAAACGTGCCAGGTCTCAGCTTTATCAACTAGCTAAAATATTTAGATCACGGAAAATTAAATCACATGAATTCTTTATTAAAAAGTTGTCTATTTATCACTTGCTTAATTGCTGTGGTAAATTCATCTGCACAAAATGTCGGAGTAGGAAATACTGCACCGCTTGGAAAATTGCATGTTAAAGGCAGTGCCAATAATTCACAACTCATCATTGATGCTTTTAGTCCTCAGAGCAATACATCTCCATTGATAAGACTACGCAGCAACTTTGGTAGTGACCTCCTCTGGATTCATTCCGATACATCTTTTAATACATTTGTCGGACTTAATTCGGGGAGAGTAAATAACGCTGTTGGTGGAGCGCTTTATAATACTTTTATCGGAAGAGATGTCGGTTACTCAAACACAACCGGAAGTTTCAATTCTGCCTTCGGAAAGGATGCACTGTATACAAACACCACCGGAAACTATAATACCGCAAGCGGAGTAGGTGCACTTTTTTCAAACACCACAGGATCATTAAATTCTGCTTACGGACATCTTTCTCTTTACTCCAACACCACCGGAATCTTAAATTCCGCTAATGGATATGGAGCACTTTATTCCAATACCACGGGCAAGTGGAATTCCGCTCATGGATCGCGTGCACTTTTTTCAAATACAACAGGGCTGTATAATTCTGCACATGGAATAGATGCGCTTTATTCAAACATCAATGGAGCAGGAAATACTGCCAACGGCAATTCCGCACTTTATTCAAACATCAATGGATTTCTGAATTCAGCTCACGGATATCTTTCTCTTTATCAAAACACCACCGGGTACCAAAATACCACTCAGGGATCGTATTCGATTTTTTCGAATTCAACAGGGTCACAAAATACGGCCATGGGTTATGAAGCCCTGTTCGCAAATACTACAGGATCCTATAATACTGCAATTGGATATCAGGCAAACGTAGGTGTCGGTGATTTAAATAATGCAACAGCCATAGGTGCTAATGCTTCAGTTACTACCAGTAATAGTATTGTATTGGGTTCTATCCAGGGTGTGAATGGTGCGACAGAAAGTACAAATGTAGGAATAGGAACATCAGCACCGAATCCGAAGGCTATACTGGAAATAAAATCTACAAACCAGGGAGTTTTATTTCCAATGCTGACAACAGCTCAACGCGATGCAATTCTTTCCCCACCCCATGGTTTACATGTTTTTAATATTGATGAACGCTGCCTTAATTATTATGATACTACTTATCAACATTGGTTCTGTTATTGCGAGGATTGTGATACCGAAATTATTCATATTACTGGCAATAATTGTTCAGTTAATTTTTACTCAGAATATGCTGCGTCCAACCCTGCTTTGAAATATATCATTGTGGTTGAACCCGGGGCCACGATTAGAGCCTGCAACTCAACTTCAGGGGCCATTAGCTTTCTAGGAATGTCCGCTCCCATGACTATTAAAATCTTTAACTATGGAACCATTGAAGGAAATGCAGGTAATGGAGGCTTTGGGAATTTTCAAGCAATTGGAGGATGCGGTAGCGGTTCCTCGGATGGCCAAAATGGGTTCAACGGCGACCATGCAATTAAAACTAAACCTGGAGTTATCATAAATGTATTAAATCATGGCATTGTCGCGGGTGGAGGTGGTGGAGGTGGTGGAGGTGATCAAAATCCTTCAGGCTATGGCGGAGGTGGTGGTGGCGGGGGCGCCGGATTTTTCGGTGTTGGTGGTACAGGAGGAGGAGAAGTTATAGGGGCTCCCAACTGTTATCTAAATGTACTCGCTTCATATGGTCAAACTGGAGGATTAAATGGTGGAGCAGGTGGTACAGGATATGGGGGAGGTGGAACAGGTGGTAATGGAGGAGGCCGTGGGCAAGCGGGGCAAAATGGAACTGGTCAAAACCCAGGACTAGGGGGTGCTGCAGGAAAGGCCATCAGTGGAGGAAGCGGAAATACAATTACCAATATGGGTAGTGGACAGAGTTTTGGCGTCGTGGATTAAGTCATTAAGAGACTGCGACCTAAAGACTGCCGACTGAAGTCTCCAATCTCAACTGCAGGTAATAAAGTGGATGTTGCATCAGAAAAATCTAAACGAACGGTAAAAACAATGGTAAACGAAGCATAGGTTACAACCCTACAGGAGGGCGTTCTTCAAACAAGTGAACTTTTTATTAAAACTCTCGAAGCAAATGGCCTATGGCCTACCTCACTATCGACACCAACTCAAGATGCAAGAAGCCCAATAACAGGTTCGGGCCGCTAATGAAACACTACTCATGTTTTTTTCCTATCGCCCCCGGCGCTTTGATTGGAAGAATTCAACTTTGAATTCGAGGGCAAATGATTCATGCCGTTTACATTCGATGATCGATTATAGGAGAATAGTGATTCAGCCTTCGATGGGTTAACATCTCCCTTCCTTGAAATACCAACATCAATTCCACGGATTCTGTACCCCAATCTGTACCCCCCGACAGGTTTTGAAAACAAAGAATGGCTGGTTTACGGTGCATTACGTTTGTTTGTTGGAGTCGGAGCGGATTGGCTCTCTGGCCCATCGCCCATCCGGAAAGGGGTGGCCCGACAAGGAAAATCAAAATGCTCCAGGCTGCGCCTTGGGCCATTTTTTTTATACGTCCTACCCAAACTAGTTTGTTAGAACGTATAAAAAAAATGCCCCACCACTGCGCGGTAGAGCATTTTGATTTTCCTTGAGGTCGGGAGCGGATTCGAACCGCTGTAGCAGCTTTTGCAGAGCTGAGCCTAGCCACTCGGCCACCCGACCATGTCAATAATGACTGGCAAATATAGGCTTTCTTTCTATTTGACCTGCCGTGCAAAAACTGTGCCCCCGTGCTCCAGGGGATCAATTACATGAACTAGTGTTTATTACATGGTACCCGTTGACTAAAAGCGCTCCCATTAATTATAAATGAAGCAATTCCCGATTAGCTTCATTTCTCCACTAAGATTTTGAATGAGTACTGCACCCGAAACCGAGCCATTTTTAAAGATACTTGCATTCTTAAGCACAAGATTCCCCTTACTGTTGATGGCACTGCCAAGTAAGCCCGTTCCGGCAGTGACGCCAACACCATTTAACTCAAAGGTGGTGCCGGGAGCAATGTCAAATACTTTCTGTCCTGAACTGGTAATTTTGATATTACCACCCTGAGCGATGATCACAAGATTTTTAGTGATGATAAGTTCTGAGCTACCAATATTGATGATCTGTCCCGCAAGACTTGCACTCAGATAAATCGTATCACCTGTGGCCGCGCAATTAATCGCTGCAGGAAGACTTCCATTGCCCGTACCGGATGTTTGTGTGACCGTCAGACTACATGCCGAAGTTCCACAAACCTTGAGACTCCAGGCTGTAAGACTGCCACCGTCCTGATTAGCCACATCATGAATACTCAATGTCCAGGTACCATTAGATAGCTGACCATCAAATGGTGTCATCGCATTACTCGGCCTGTATGTTAGTCCGTCTGTTGGAGGGCATGGCCAAGGGCCGGCTGGCGCTTCATCATCAAACTTGATATTAAAATTATCGTGATTGCCACACGGTTTGTCCCAGATAAGCACTTGTGTTCCGGCGGGACTGATCAATTTGATTTCCAAATCTGCTACCCAGCTATGTGTTCCGACAAGATTGCTCACATTGACATCAGTAAGGGTCAGTGAAGTTGGAATTGATAGAATGGAGGTTACTGTTGGTGATCCCTGAGAGGGTATGGTAATGGGGACATTTGTGCTTGCAAAGCTTACACACATCACGGTAGTGAATGAATAAGATGTTGACCAAGGGCCTAAACAAATATTATTCACGACTCTCACTCGCCACCAATATTGTACTCCTTCAGCAAGTCCATTGCCTAATTGTACCTGATCCGTAGCGGCCGTCCCTGACAAGATGATGGAAGTAAAATTTGCATTACCCGATACCTGATATTCATAGTTTGAAAATCCAGCCACACTGCTCCAGTCAAGTAATGGTGCTACATCAGCTATACTATTATTGGCCGGAGAAATTAAATTGGGCGCTGTAGTTGGTGTCATCAAAAGTGTCACAGGAAATCCAACATCTTTATTTCCTGTAGTACTTGTTCCTCTTACTGTCGGAGTATACGTACCAAACAAACTACCAAGATTTGAAATTGTCAGTGTGCTTGTATTGCCCGGAACTACTACAGACGGAACGAAAGTAACAATTGCACCCGGAGGTGTATTAAGCATGGATAATGTCACCGGATTGTTAAATCCCATAAAAGATCCCACCTGAACTGTAGTTGATACAGCGCCATCATTACATTCTGTTACTGAAGCAGGATTTAAGGCAAGAGTAAAATTGGGAACACCGGGTTCAATAATGATATTGGCATTGTTGATATCAAAGAAAACATTGCCAACCGCTTTCACCATTACACGCGCTGTGTTGGTTGTGCCTATTGGAATATTCACAGTGGCGCTCCCATCATTTGGTTCACTCGCAGCCAGCACCGTTGGATAGGTAAAGCCACCATCATAAGATAACCGGATCTCTATATTCGCGCAACTCACGGGAGATGCTGTTGTATTGGCAACGTTCCATGTAATTGTCTGCGTGCTTGTTTCCTGCCATGTTGCACCAGAGTTTTGGGAGGTTAATATAAAAGGACCCGCAACTGATGTCACGCTTAATTGAACATCATCTTCATCTGTGCATCCCGCCATGTCATGATAATCACGCACTGTAAGTCTGTAG
>JALYSC010000086.1 GCA_030855005.1 Bacteroidota bacterium
CGGGTGGGTTATGCGGAATGTAAAATTAAATATAATCAATCACTAAAATGCAAACATAAGTATGAGTTGATTTGCTTGTATCACACAATTACAACTTTCTAAAAAATTATTTCCCTCTTACCCTTCTGACGAATGTTGGAATGGTTTGCTTATTCCAGCCACTGAGTCTTCCACGCTGGACTACAAGAAGATTATCCTCCGGATTTTGGAGATAATAGTGAAACACAAATTTCCCTTTCGGATCATCCCAGCCCATAACCTGACCAAATCGCAGATCATTGAACACAAGTGTATTTTCTTGTTGCTCAATTGTATAATACTCCTGAGAAAATCTTTTCAATTTATGAAGGGCCTCGTGATCAAGCTCGCCTAAAAGCAGTGAATCGTTTCTTGGAAAATATGTGAAGGTGATATCGTCCTGCTTATCAAATACAGATCTGTAACCAATATGATAGCCATCACCATCTTCGGCAACAATATACCATAACCAGTTTTGAAATGGGGCAGGTGTCGTCATTAATCTTGTATATGGGATATGTTGGACTTCCAGGCTGGTTTTAACCTTGGTCTGGATAACTTTTTTGTTTAGCAGGGCATATCCAAGATATACTCCGCACATGGCTAAAGCTAGGAGTGCAATCTGCCGACGGATTTTCCATCCGATATGGCGAATGACCAATAAGACGAATGCAATGAGAGGACCAATTGAGAATAACGGATCGGCTACATATAGCAAGTTGAATGATATTCTGTTGTGAGTGAATGGTTCAAACCACCCTACTCCATAATTATTAAAAGCATCGAAAAATATATGTGCCAGGATAACACCGCCAAAGAAAATCATCCAGTGCCTGAAAGAAATATCATGTTTCCTTTCAAATCTTTCAGCTACCAGGGCAAGAACCGGAGTCAGCAGGAGGCAAAATAAAATCGAATGGGTAAATCCACGATGTGCCAATAGATTGGAGGTGGTGTCCATCCAGAAGGATGCTAGGAAATCAATATCCGGTGCACTTTGGGCTATAGCTCCCCACAACATTGCTTTTTTACCCAGCTTTCTTCCTGCGAAGGCTTCTCCCATGCAGGCGCCAAGAGCTATGTGTGTTATTGAGTCCAAATGAATTATTTTATACTAATGTAAGGATATAAGAAATTCAATTGATACAGATTCATCTTTTCAACAGTTCAGTTCTTTCAGTGAGCACAATCTCTACCGCTCGACAGGGTCCTGCATCGAGACAGAGTTGAGAATGTTGAGCATAACTTTCTTCGAAAGTTAATGGTTGAGAAAGTTTAGAAATACAAGTGATACAGCTTCATCTTTTAAGCAGTTCAGTTCTTTCAATGAGCACAATCTCTACCGCTCGACAGGGTCCTGCATCGAGACAGAGTTGAGAAAGTTGAGCATAACTTTCTTCGAAAGTTAATGGTTGAGAAAGTTTAGAAATACAAGTGATACAGATTCATCTTTTAATCAATTTGTATCTGTATAAAAAGTTACCACACCGGTTGCAATATCATGCGTACCACCAACTATGATAATTTGATCAGTTTCAATCATTTCTTTTAAAATGGTGCTTCGTTGAGTAATAGCTTTTACTGTGCGCTGCACATTGATGACTGAGACTTTTTCTACAAATTCATCATTACCTGAATTCCTGTTGTCGGTTATTGTAACTTCTTCATCCACCGCGGGTCGGATTTTGGTGAGCAATGCGGTGAGATTACCCATTTCAACATGGTCGCATGCACCTTTAACGGCACCACATTTCGTGTGACCGAGTACAACGATTATTTTAGCCCCCGCAACTTTACAACCAAACTCCATACTGCCTAAAATATCTTCATTAATAATATTACCGGCAATACGAACACTAAATATGTCACCAAGGCCCTGGTCAAATATTAGCTCAGCAGATGTTCTGGAATCAATACAACTCAGGATTACTGCAAATGGATGTTGACCATCCGATGTTTCATTTGCTTGTTGCAACAGATTGCGATTTATTTTAAGGTTATTCACAAATCTTTTGTTGCCTTCTTTTAAAAGCTCTAAAGCCAAACTCGGTGGAATAGCTGCCTGCATTTCTTTAGTTAGTGTTTTCATTATTTTTATGTTGTTTTTTTTGTTAGTGACGATGTTATTTAGGATCTATAAAATTTATGGTTTCAACTGTGATGTTTTTTGACCTTGCATTTACTTTAAAGTCCTGTATTATTTCTATCACATCATGCGCAATCGATTTTGAATCGGTACAATCAATTATTACTCTAGCACTTTCAGGTATACCACTTAGAGTCTGAAGTACACTGGCCTTGTTAAAGAACGAGACTTCTTGTGCCAGCACGATATGATGTATTTCCTGCCCACCTTCATTAGTGATTACATCTTTGAGGTGGTGTGAGTTACGGTAGCTGTGTCGCAGGGTATAAAAAATGCCAAACAACATACCTATTATAATTCCTATTAATAAATCTGTCAAAAGAATAGCTACAACAGTGGCGACAAATGGCATGAACTGCTCCCATCCGAGTTTATACATTTGTTGAAAGAGAGATGGCCTGGCTAATTTGAACCCAACCAGCAATAAGATTGCGGCTAGAGTAGCCAAAGGAATCATATTTAATAAACTGGCAATGGTGATTGCACTGATTAATAAAAATATACCATGGAGAATGGCACTCACTTTTGTTTTGCCGCCAAAAGATATATTCGCAGTACTTCGAACGATAACCTGCGTGATGGGCAAGCCTCCTATTAAGCCTGATACAATATTACCAATGCCTTGGGCTCTTAATTCCCTGTTAGTGGGCGTAACCCTTTTATACGGGTCCATTTTATCCGTTGCCTCAACACAAAGCAATGTTTCAAGGCTGGCAACAATGGCTAATACAACGGCGATTTTCCAAACTTCAAAATTCGTTACCTGTGAAAAATCGGGAAACGTAAATTGTGTCAAGAACTCTGATAAACTTTGTGCCACCGGAAGTTGGACTACCTGGTCTTTAGCAAGGCTGAAATTCAATATTCCGTTTTGATACATATAATTCATCAAAATACCGAGAATGACCACTACTATCGGGCCTTGGATTAGTTGAAATATTTTGTGTCTTTTGGTAAGTACTTTATCCCAAAGGATTAAAATGGCTAATGAAATGACCGCTATTAGAACCGCACCAGGTGTAATCACATGTAGTGCATGTGCAATTGCTGAAAACGTATTTTCGCCATCTATCTGCATGAATGCCGTATCACCTTCAGCATCTTTATCATACCCAAGTGCATGGGGTATTTGCTTCAAAATAATTAGTAATCCAATCCCAGTAAGCATCCCTTTTATTACGGATGACGGAAAGAAGTAAGCGATAAAGCCGGCTTTGACAACGCCCATAATTAATTGAAGGATACCAGCTAAAACAACTGCTAACAGAAAAGCTGGCCATGAACCAAGGGTTGCAATAGAGGATAAAACTATAACAGCTAAACCCGCAGCAGGGCCGCTAACCCCAAGAGGTGAGCCACTTGCAATTCCCACTACAATACCGCCAACAATACCTGCAATAATACCAGAAAACAATGGCGCACCGGATGCCAACGCAATACCCAGACATAGAGGAACAGCTAAAAAAAAACGATAATACTGGCCGGAAGGTCGCTTTTTAAGTCTTTAAACATGTTTCTTTTCAATTGCATAATCAATTGGTTTAGGTTTGATAGGGAAAAGATAAGAATATTATCTTTATAGATAGTATTACTATCTTATTAAATTGTAAAACTTTTAACTATTTTTAAATAGCATAGGACCATTTTTTTTTGTCCCACTCTAATCACACAATTATTATCCGCTTAAAACCCTGGCTAAAAATGGAAGTGCAATTACATATAAAGATGAACGAAAAGCTGTTTCTCCGTGATCCGGAGCTAACCGAATTGGGGAAAAAAATAATTCAGCATAGTATTCAGTTTATTCATCAAAACGGTTTTGAATCATTCACTTTTAAAAAACTGGCTGAGGAAATTGAAAGTACGGAGGCTGGGATTTACAGGTACTTTGAAAACAAGCACCGTTTGCTAATATATATTACTACATGGTATTGGAGTTGGCTTCAATACAGAGTAACCTTTACTACAAATAATATTAAAGACCCTACGGTAAAACTTAAAAAAGTAATTCTACTACTCGCCACAACGGTCATAGATGATGACGAAACAATGCATGTCAATGAAAGCCTCTTGCATCAGATAATAATTGCGGAAGGGTCAAAAGCGTATTTAACCAAACACGTAACTGAGGATAATAAAGACCAGTTATTTAAGCCATATAAAGACCTCTGTGCCATGATTGCAGATATTATACTAAAATGCAACATCAAATATAAATATGCCCGGTCCTTGGCAAGCACCATTATTGAAATAGCACATTTTCAAAATTTTTTTATGCACAATCTTCCTTCGCTAACTGACTTTGGTAAAACAAAAGACGAAATGCAGATTGTTGCATTTATTGAAGATTTAGTGTTTAGCACTATAAGGAAAAAATAATATTTTGAAGAGGATATAATATTGATATAATTAATCCGGCAGCAGTATCGTTGAGACAAATTGCCCCGACCACCAACTACTTGATTTCTAAACCTTTACTACCATGGACATTGAAGATGATATAACTAAACTTTATCAACACAGACACTGAAAATCATCGATCTGTAAATTCTCCTTCTAGTAATTTTCTAATCCTTCTACTTTCAATATCCATGGTATATCATTTATAATAATCTCCTGATGAAAGGCTTTTAATAATATAAACGAAGTGTCCCATAATCTTTGATCAGAAATTTACAAATTTCTAAACTTTCTCAACACAAACATCGAAGGTGTTATGACTAAATTTTCTCAACACATCCTCCAGTGAAAATCCTCTGATAAGCGATATCCGGCTCGACCCAAAATATAAGTCCTGCTCAATAGATTGATCAACTGAAAAGGCAGATTGCCGCAAGTCTCTGTACTTAAACAAAAAAAACACCTATTTGGGTGACCTTTTTTCTGCGGACCGGACGGGACTCGAACCCTCTCGCCCTCAGCATCATTTCATCATTGAGATCGATGACCTGGCGAGACGTGACAGGGAAGCATATTTCTATGATAATATTGAAATAGAAAAGGCCACCTATTTGGGTGACCTTTTTTCTGCGGACCGGACGGGACTCGAACCCGCGACCTCCGCCGTGACAGGGCGGCATTCTAACCAACTGAACTACCGATCCGGCTAGTCTCTAAAAAAGAGAGCGCAAAGCTATAAATAATTTTCATTTGCCAAAATTCCCAATGAAAAGCTTACCTACATCAGCTATCACATTAACGGAAATGATTATATGATTGAAAAAAATAGATATGTTTTCCTTTGAACCTGATACTCAGTTGTTTGTTACACTACTATTGATTATTTTATGCATCTTATAATCACACCATTATGAAACTATTAACTGCAACATTGACCCTAATATTCCTGACAACGTTTGGTCACTCCCAAACCTGGGTTCGTCAAAATCCTTTTGTCAACCTTTCCCAACTAAATGATATTGATTTCGATGGCAAATACGGTGTCGCGGTCGGAGAAGATGCTGCTTTATTCACCACCAATAATGGAGGAGTGAACTGGATTCCGCGCAAACCCGTATCTACTGCAACCTTCCTAACAGCTGCATTCGTAGTGCCGGGCACCATGGGTCAAATAATGATGGCAGGTGGTGACAGCCTCGTCATGATCAGCCGTAATGGCGGTGAAACCTGGAATACCACCCACAATGAATTACCTTATGTATATAAATTCCAGAAATTACCTGATGGCACTCTTATGGCTCTCGGCAGTGATTTTGGTATCTACAGTGTGGATAACGGATTGATATGGCAACCCTTCAACATGCCTGCCTTCGGTGTCACCGCAGGGCATTTCAATAATACACTGGAAGGATGGGTCGCTGTCGGGTCATTCGATAATGTTCAGGTTTGGCATACCAAAAACAGAGGTTTTAATTGGGAATTACTCGATCCATTAAAGCATCCTTATGTCAATGGCATTGAAATGCTCAGTGACTCTGTTGGCTTTCTGGCCGCGCGCGACTATATATATAAGACTATAAATGGCGGAAGGACATGGGTACAGCTAAATGCCTTTCCAACGGGCGGTGGTATCCAGGATCTGTTTGTCATAAATGAAGATCGTATATGGACCTCGCTTGATAATGGCGATATTTATCTTTCAACGAATGGAGGTTTCCAATGGGAAGAGAAGAGTCCAAACGTGATCAATAACAACCGTACTCTGGGTATATGGGCCAATGCGGAAGGAAAAGTCTGGACGGTGGGAAGATATCTATCTATTCTTTATTCACCGGACTTTGGGCTTACCTGGACTGATCAATATCCTGCAAACAAACAAACATTGTTTGATCCAAATTTTTATAATGCTTTTGTAGGTATGGTTGGTGGCTCTGATGGAACCATAATGAAGACCAGAAATAGTGGTGCTGTGTGGGAACCAGTCCATTTTCCAAGAGAAGAGAATTTTTTTGGAATAGCTATGACCGGTGATTCTACTGTAGTGGCAGCATCAGGAACTGGAAAAGTATTTCGATCGATTGACTTTGGAAAAACCTGGAATGTCATCGGACAAAACATGGGTCAGATCAGAGATCTTGCTGCTACCAATGCACAAACTTTTATAGTCAGCAATGAACTGGGAGAAATATATAAGACTTCTAATACAGGCGCGAATTGGAATCTCGTTTATGATGGTCCTCAGGCACTCAATAGTATTGATTTCTTTGATGCTACCTTTGGATGGGCAGTAGGTGCAGGAGGAATGATTCTGGTCACTAAAGACGGAGGTGATAGTTGGGATCTTCAATACAATGATTTTCAGCTTGACTTCTCTGATGTTTATTTTCCAAATAATCTGCAGGGATGGGTTACTTCTAAAAATCTATCCGATTCTATATGGCATACCACTAACGGTGGAATTGAATGGCATGCCGTTGGTCTTCCTCTTAAAAACTTCTGGAACGCTGTTACATTTAAAGATGCAAATACGGGCTGGATCGCTGGTGGCACCTCAGATAATGGAATAATTTATCGCACTGATGATGGTGGACAAAACTGGGTATTGGATCATACTTCGCCGGCGCCATTTATGGGTATTTATTCCATTCCAAATAGTGAAACTGTGTGGGCTGTTGGATTTGGAGGAAATATTATGAAGTATTCTTCTTGTGGCACACCTCCATTACTCATGCAATTGAGAGGAGAGCTTGAGCCATGTGCAGGTGATACAATTAATTATGTCATTGATTTTGATGATGTGGATGTTTTTGACTGGACATTCCCATCAGATTGGTTTGTAATCGGAAACTCGAATACTTCATCTATTCATTTGATTGCGGGTTCTGCTACTGGTCAGGTAACAGTGCAAGGCAGTGATGCTTGTGGTGATTCGACTGCTGTTGTTTTTGCAAATGTTGCTCCTGTGACAACACCCGATGTAATTATCTCCGAAGATTTTGGAATACTGACAGCAAATGTTGATATGGGTTCGTTTCAATGGTTCCTCAATGGAGTTGAAATACCTGGTGCTACTAATCCAACATACAAGCCATTGGCAAATGGTACTTACCAATTGTTTTATACAACACCTACTTCAGGTTGCGAGACGTACTCCAATACCTATACATACGTGATTATTACAACCACGTTTTATGACATCGATAAATTATTAGCCTATCCGAATCCCGCAAATGATTTTATTATCATTCGCTATCAGGATGGAAAAGCAATTCCTCCCGGATCTATCATCACGTTAACTACTATTGATGGCCGAACGATCATGCATACGCTGACGGATGGACATCAGGTAGAGTTACGGAATGTTCCTCCGGGACTGTATTCCCTGCATGTGCAAACGGATAAGGAAATCATGCTGAGGAAGATTCTAGTGGAGTAATCTACTTTGTGAGTCGTCAGTTGTGAATCGTGGATGTTTGTCCGCCCTCGGTTACCTCGGCTGTGCCTAGTAAACGGTCCCTGCATACTTCATTCACATGTTTCTGCGAAACATTGCTATTACGAAATGCCGGGGAGTTTTTAAAAAATATGCAATCGATAACAATCTCGAAAGTACCCGGTGTTTTTTATGATGAAGTTCCTGAGGAACGAATGCATAAAAACGCAGGGACCGTTTTTTGCACAACTTAGAAACGAGGGTAGGATTGTCGTCAGTGGTTAGTGGTTAGTGGTTA
Organism: Bacteroidota bacterium; assembly: GCA_030855005.1. Taxonomy (GTDB): domain Bacteria; phylum Bacteroidota; class Bacteroidia; order Chitinophagales; family Saprospiraceae; genus Opimibacter. The sequence continues at coordinate 8,296 of JALYSC010000086.1, forward strand.
GTTGATTATCTATAAACAAACTCCGTAGATCAGAAATCATTCTTACTCGCCTACGCTCTTACTCTCTTACACTTCTTACTCTCTTACGTTCTTCATGTCTGCTAAGCCAGGTTATGAAACACCTGCTGCACATCCTCATCCTGCTCCAGTTTTGCGACAAGTTTGAGGACATCTTCTGCCTGCTCTTCAGAAAGTTCGACGGTGGTAGATGGGATCCATTCCAATTGTGAACTTAGTACAGGTATTCCTTTATCTTCCAATGCTTTTTGCAAATTGCCGAAATCAGAAAAACCACAGCGAACCACGAGTGCTTCCTTTCCATCTTCTGTCGTTCCTTCCCCCAATTCTTCGAGACCAAAGTCAATTAACTCCAATTCTAATGCCTCGGGGTCAAGACCGGCTGGCGCAAGGTTGAATACTCCCATTTTTTTGAACTGGAAGCTGACACTCCCGCTGGTGCCCAGGGCGCCATTACCTTTATTAAATACAGCCCGCACATTCGCGACTGTTCTGACGATATTATCTGAAGCCGCTTCGACAATGATAGCGATGCCATGAGGTGCGTAACCTTCGTACATGACTTCCTCGTAATTCTCCATGTCTTTACCCATGGCGCGCTTGATGGCCGCTTCCACCTTGTCCTTGGGCATGTTCACGCTCTTAGCATTGAGCATGGCGCGTCGCAATGACGCATTATATGACGGTTCCGGACCTCCGGCTTTCACGGCAATGGCGATCTCCTTGCCAATCCGGGTAAATTGCTTTGCCATCCGGTCATACCGGGCAAACATACCAGCCTTACGTACTTCGAATATCCTTCCCATTTGTAATTCAATTAGGGGTGCAAAAGTAATGACTGGGTGCTGTATTAACACAGTTTAACGCTAATGAAGTCAGGGTTAACGTTCCGGAAATAAAAGCCCGAAAGTGATCATCCGACATTTGAAGCAAAACCAAAACAATTTGCCCAAATGAAAATTGAATATACACTGCTTACCGCTATCCTTCTATTAAGTCTCGTTTCCTGCGAATTAGATTCAGAAGGAATTAATCAGATTGAAGCCATACTCGAAACTGATCCATTTGATGAAATACGACTTGAATCATCTTCCAATGTCCGAATTATCCAAGCAGATGAATATAAAGTTGTGCTTAAAG
>JALYSC010000087.1:0-3147 GCA_030855005.1 Bacteroidota bacterium
AAATATAGCCGACCGGATATAAAGCCGCATATTAAAATTACTGCTTCCTTCATTCATGGAAACGAACTGGCGCATCCGTCAGCAAACAAACAGCACGAATACCACGCTATAAAAATTGCCGACAATGGAATTGGCTTCGAAAAGCAATACGAAACTAAAATCTTTGAACTCTTTCAACGGCTTCATGGCAAGAATGAATATTCAGGAACCGGTATTGGTCTAGCCATCGTGAAAAAAATTGCAATCAATCACAATGGTTTTATCATAGCAGAAGGAAAACCCAATATAGGTTCAACATTCACCATTTATATTCCAACGTCATAAACAGAATAATTCCAGTTGATGATGAGGTAATGACCAGCTTTATAATAATGCGCTAGTGGGATTGATTAAACTTCGTAAAAGTGTTAGAGAAGTGTAAAACTTATTGAATAAATTTCACCAAGGAAATTTAGAAAAGGCGTGAACAGCGAAATCATCATATACCAAAAACCTGATGGCAACATCAATATAGATGTTCGCCTGGAGGAAGAAACTGTTTGGCTCACCCAGGCACAAATGGGACAACTCTTTGGCAAAGACAAACGGACCATATCTGAGCATATTGGAAACATTTTCAAAGAAGGCGAACTGGACGAAACTGTGGTAGTCCGGAAATTCCGGACTACCACTCAACACGGTTCTTTTGCAGGGAAAACACAAGAAGTAGATGTAAAAGGTTATAACCTTGATCTCATTATTTCAGTTGGCTACCGCGTAAAATCACCCCAGGGAATCCAATTTCGGATATGGGCTACCCAACGCCTTAAAGAATACATTATCAAAGGTTTTACTCTGAATGATAACCGTTTCAAGTCAGGTACTTCGATGAATTACTTCAACGAGCTACAGGATCGCATACGTGAAATATGCCTTTCGGAACGGTTTTTCTATCAGAAGATCAAAGACATATACACGACCAGCAGCGACTATGATGCAAAAAATTAAGCAACCATTGAGTTTTTTAAGATGGTTCAAAATAAATTGCTGTGGGCTATCAGTGAGCAGACTGTTGCTGAGTTGGTGTATCGTAGGTCCGATGCTAATTTGCCCATGATGGGAATGCAATCCCTGGATAAGAAAACTGATGGATTAATCAAAAAGTCGGATGTAAGCATTGCCAAAAACTACCTGAATGAAGATGAAATAAAACTGCTTGGACTGTTGGTGGAGCAATACCTTGCATTTGCTGAAACAATGGCTCAGCAACGCACACCGATGTATATGAATGACTGGATAGAACGTTTGGATACAATATTGCAGCTAAACGGCAGAGAGCCTATCTTTACTATTATTCATTCTCGTCAAATTCGTTATCACTGTTATATTTCTAATATTATGAAGCAACTCATTCAATTTCTTTTTTTGATCTTATTTTTATCTTTTGCAGACAAAATGTCATCTCAAAATGATGTCTTACCAAAATATGAAGTAGTGCTCGAAGATGAAATCTATGTTGAAAAATATGATTGTTCAATAGTTTTTAATGGGAAATATACCGAAAACAATAAATGTTACCTGGCAGGCAACAAGCTACTTTATGATTATTACTATATGGACCTGCAGGGTAATAAATTTAAGTTTCAGGCTTTTCCTGTAACTGTGGGAATGAGTTTTGAAGAAAAGAAGAAAGCCTGGCGTTTTGTAAATATCGATAGCATCGATGAAAGCACAGTGATGAGTGTTTCATTAACTGTAGATACCAATTATAACCATATTTTGTACAGCTTTCCGGGGTTTGATCAATCGGTTATCTTATATGATTACTGTTCACTTGATGGTTCTGTCATTCTCAATGAAGGAACAGGTTTAATTGAAAACGATAAAAATATTTGGGTTCATCCGCCACGTAGTAGGATGTTCAGTATTTTAGAATTAAATCCATTTCCATTTATTCAGGCACCATACATCGTGGGTAATAACTAGAGTTGGACTTTGAATAATATTCATAGTCGTTATGGTGATGAAAGGTGGAAAACCTGGATAGGTGTGATTGAAATCAAATTTGATTATGAAATAGTCGGCAAGCGTCTTTTGGCAACACCATTAGGTACATTAGAGTGTTATGAAATAAAATCGACCGGAACCAGTGTGTTAGGTAATTCGCATCTCACGGCCTTCTTCAACGCGGAACTAGGTTTTGTAAAATTAGAATACACTAACATTGATTCTACCAGGTTGGTCTTAGACCTTGTAGATTTTAAAAAATCAACTAATTCCAACTGAAAGCATGCCATTTTCTGTCTTTCCTGTAAAAAATATCACTCCTACCTCACTTAAACATTAAAATATCACCCTCTAAAAGGGCTTCTCGATTCAGTATTCTGTTCTCAAAATTTATCTCAAACTTGTCCTAACTTCAAAACATGAACAACTCAAATCTTTAAGCATTAGTAATTGTAATCCTCTGTGGTTCTGGCATAGCTATGTCTTTTTGTTTTATTGAAATGTATGAATCGGTAAAATACCAGGGAACACAAATACCTTTGCTTTATGCTATACTATTTGTTATCTCCGCATCTGTGTTTTTTCTATCAATTAGAAAAGGGAAGGGTTCGATATGGCAGGCATTTGGTCAAGGCAATTAGCTTCTCAACTAACAAATTCTTGTTTTATTTATCAATAAAAAATCCCCTCCTGATTCAAGAGGGGATTTTTTTATTATTCCTTCCTTCTGCATCACTATGCAAGCTGATGCATATGAACTATTAGCTCCTACAATTTAAACCCAAGCCGCGCAAAGTAAAAAGCCCCATCACTCCCCATCTGCACAGAATCATTAAATCCACCCTGATCTGTCCAGCCATCAAATTGCGGAGTCGGATATGTATTCAGTAAATTATTAGCACCAACTGTCAGGCGAATTTTGCTGGTCAACAGATATCCTACACTGAGATCAAGTGTTATCGCCGACTCATACGTATCAGTAGCCACCAAGTATAATGCATCAGCCTCTGCCTGGTTAGTTGCGGGTGAATCTACCCACTGAAAATCCTGGATAATCACATCGCTGAACAGTGTCACGCCTGCATTGATATCCAATCTCCTCGTACCAAATCCCGCACTCAATGCAAATTTGTAATCCGGTGCAGCAGCCTCCAGGTACGC
>JALYSC010000087.1:3157-9450 GCA_030855005.1 Bacteroidota bacterium
CTGCGAGAAAGGACCAAAGAAGGTAAATTGATTGAGATCACCATTATGGATTTCTTCGATCTCCAGGTTATTGAAATTACCCGCAAGACTTACATTGAATCGATTATTGTTGGTGAAGTATTTTTGATAGGACAGTACGATGTCCAGTCCCGTTGTTTTGGTATCAACACCATTAGCAAAAAACTGCGCAACCTCTACACCGAGACCCAACCCGCTGGCATCAAAATTATCCGTCAATACAATCCGGTCTTTTACCGAAATAGAATACGCATCTACTGTTGCACTGAATGGACCTTCATTAACTGTAAAGCCAAGACTTGCATTGAATGCAGTCTCTTCCTGTAAGGGGCCAATCCCAAATGCACGTGTTACGGTACTTGTGTTTGATGATAGCAATGAAGGCAAAGATTCGCCGGCAACAAAATTATTAAAGATGAGATTGTAATGAATCTGCGCAAGTGATGGAGCTCGGAATCCTGATGACACAGATCCGCGAAGAGAGAATACATTACTGAATCTGTAGCGGCTGCTCAGTTTATAATTAAAGGTTTCTCCAAAGTCACTATACTTTTCAAAACGCAACGCACCTCCTACCAGGAATGCTTTGGTAATATTTAATTCAGCATCTCCATAGACTCCAAAATTCGTTCGGCTTCTGTCCACCACATTGGCTGGACTATATCCGGGGAATCCCTGTGCACCACCAGGTAACTCTACACCCGCAGTATCCGTTGCAGGGGTTTGAGTGATGGGATCAATGATAGGCCGTCCATTATTATCATACAAAGCATACGAAGATTCCTCACCTGCGAATATTTCAAAATTTTCTACCCGATACTCCAGACCAAAAGCAAGATTAAGACCATCCATGATGTCTTCATGATATTTCGTAAAATCCAATCCCGTTGTATTCTGCGTAAGACTGTGTCCTCCTGCATCAAAATCCGTAGGCGATGCATCTTTAAGCGATGCATTATTACTGCCTACAATAAAGTAATGGAAGAGATTACTGCCATAAGTATTATTAAAATCAGCTACCCAACCATTATCCATCGTATGACGAATGCCCGCAGAAGCAGATACATCCGTGATATTGGAGGTGATGTGTGGAGTGAATCCAAGAGGATACAAGCTAGCCACGGTACGCACATCACCACTTTCATAACTATCGCGTGAGAATGCATATGCATCTGTATCTCTGAAGTTACGTCCACCAAATGCATATACCTCAGTCGTTGCGCTGACAGGAATGGCAGAGTTGATCATAAAATTAAATCCATCAATCGCAGCGCTTCCATATCCTTTGCGGAATGAATATGAAGGGCGGAGTGTCCGCTCTTTCGTCAAAAACTCCGTAGTGAAATTTGCAAAGCCACCACCTTCTCCAATCTCAAGGCCATAGTTAAGATCAAATTTCAGTGTATTGCCATCGAAGCTTTTCTCTTTTCCATCCAGCCTTTGTTTGCCTTCAATATTAAACACCACATCACCAGCCTGCTCTTCATATCCGTCACCGATGCCTGTACTATAAGCACCATACAATATGCCTCCGGTCAATCCTTCGGTCTGATCATTAAGTATGATATTCATGACACCTGCGATGGCATCCGATCCATACTGAGCGGAAGAACCATCACGAAGGATTTCAATTCTCTTGATAGAAGCAGATGGAATTGCATTCAGGTCCGTTCCGGTATTTCCTCGTCCACGTGTACCAAACACATTCACGAGCGACGACTGATGCCTGCGTTTTCCATTGATGAGGACAAGTGTCTGGTCCGGACCTAACCCACGTAATGAAGCCGGATCAATATGATCCGCACCATCTGATCCGGATTGTTTCGTGGCATTAAAAGAAGGTGCCGCATACTGCAGGATCTGATTGACCTCTGCTTTGCCCTGTATATTCGCAAGTTCGTTGATATCAATTACATCAATCGGCACAGGTGCATCGGTGGAAGATCGTTTGTATGAGCGGGAACCAACGATCTGGACTTCGCCGAGTGAGAGGCCTTCTGTCATGACGACATTAAGTTCTTCTCTTCCATCTACGCCAAGTTCGATAGTCTCATATCCAACATAGCTGTAGACCAGTACTGCCGTCGATTGGGCAACATACAATTGATAATTTCCGTCGAAATCTGTAACCGTGCCTTTGATCGTTCCTTTTTCGGAAATATTGACACCGGTTAGTGGTTCACCTTCTTCATTAGTGACAGTGCCTCTGACAGTGACTTGCGCACCAAGATGACTGGTAATGAAAAAAGCAAAGAGTAGTAACAGATTTTTCATGCGTTGATAGTTTTGATTGGAGAGTTGCAATGTATGGTTGTTAGGATGGAAAATTACATAAGATTATGGAGTGCGGTACCGTGAAAATCTTGCACCCATTTCTACAAACTTACAATGTTTGGCCCCAATCCCCCTACCTTGGTCACAATCACACTCATCATCACTATGCCGCATATAGCTATTATATCATCCAGTGTGCGGATCGGCCGCAACAGTCACAGGGTCGCTCTGTATTTCAACCAGTATTTACAAGAAAACAACAACGCTACAAGTGAGATCCTGGATTTGAAAGAATATAATTTTCCCTTGTTTGATGAGAGGCTGAGTTACATGAAAGATCCTTCTGCCGATGTGCTGGATTTTGCAAAGCGAATCAGGGACGCTGATGGTGTCATACTTGTCACTCCGGAATATAATGGTGGATATCCCGCCAGCGTAAAAAATATTGTAGATCTGCTGTATGATGAGTGGCACCACAAACCCATCGCTATCACCACTGTATCGGATGGAGTATTCGGTGGCACACAGGTGATCATATCGATCCAATGGACTCTATGGAAGATCCGGGCATGGACTGTGACTGCCATGTTTCCGGTACGAAACGTGGCTACTTCTTTTGATGAAAATGGTGTGCCTGCCGAAAAAGAAAGCACAGACAAAAGAGCCAAAGCATATCTCGAAGAATTGCTCTGGACGATCGAGGCACATAATAGGATGAAGGATTATAAAATTTAGACTTGTGGTGAGCTTGTCGAATCCATCCCAGATACGAGATGCCAGACTTGTGGTGAGCTTGTCGAATCCATGCCGGACTCGTGATGTGGTTTTAAATTTTCATTCTTTGTAAGCTCGACCCTGGAGTAAGAATTTAAAATATTTCTTTGCGAGCTTTGCGGCTTTGCGCGACATCTTTCTGATTCATTGAGAAATTACTGTCAGTTCACTTCACTACATTCACGATTGACGACAGCCACTCACGATTGACTGATAGCCCTCCCCGTTAATTACATCCCGCCGTCTTCACTTCAAACTTAGAACCTACCGGTGCTCTAAAACCCGGAGATAATGTAATGATATTTTCTGCATCATAGATGATCTGTGCATTGTTAATGATCACAGAGGTAGATGAGATTGTATTGCTTGCCTGATAATACGCATTGACGCTAAGGTTCGAGCTATGTACAATATTAGCCTGGCAGCTTTCTGCAACCCAGAAGTTTTTATTCACCACTTGTGTACCATAGGTGACGCTATAATTGGTTGCCTTGAAAAGCCATTTACCCTTAGGAGCATTATTGGCGAGGGTTCGGCTCCATGTTGGCAATATGGCGCGTTGAAAAAAACTAACCGTACGGATATAGGTTAAGTCGAGAATGGTTGAAGTATCACCATCGGGTTCGAACACTTCAAGTTTGGCTGAGTCTGTAGAGAGGGAATGTCGTACTGCAATTGAAAATGTAATAGCTTCTCCCGGGTCAAATACATCTTTTTCGTTTGGCACCTCGATGCCCGGACATGCAGGAGCTGTAGGTGCAGTTGAATGTGTAGCAATTTTATTTATGCCTGAATCATAGTACGGCAATTGATTTGCCCACCAGCTATTTACGGTCGTACTGTTGGACGGACCTGCGAAAGGTTCTATCAGGTTGCCTCCACTGTCATAGGTCTCAAAATGTAAATGCGGGTTGGTGGAACAGCCACTACTTCCGATCAAACCAATGTATTCTCCTACAGCAACAAAATCACCTATCGTCTTTGTGGTCAGTGTATTTGATTTCAGATGCCCATACCATGTAATAGACCCATCAGCATGTGTTAGAAAGACGGCATTCCACGTGCCTGTGCATGAACAGTTGTCATCAAAATTATCATCCTGCCAAAATGAAATCACCCCATCTGCAGCTGCAACAGCTTCTACCTGATTGTTCTGTTTCTTTAACCAGAAATAGGGTGATATCCGGATATCAATACCTGTGTGACCATCATATGTTTGATTTAAGCCATTATAATCCAGGACACCGGGAGATGTAGGGTCGAGGTCTACATAATTGGAAAGTGCATAATAACTTGGATCATTAAAACCATCTGCTTGTCGCATAGGCCATTGAAACAATGGTGGTGCTCCACGACGCTGAGCATCAAAATATTTTTCAAAAACACCATTTCTTTTCAACTCCTGATTGATACTGTCAATGATAAATCGGAGGCGCACTGTTTCCTCGGGAGAAACGCATTGCTCAGGAGAATCACTTTCAGATTCCACAAATACATAATCAGGTTGCTGTGAGAATAATGTCAACGAATGAAGAATCAATATGATCATCATCCAAAAGCCGATTTTGATTTTTATCGTTTTCATATGCTTATGGATTTGATTTTTTTAACTGCTCTATTTCTTTTTTCAATTCGATGACATACAATGTGAGCTCTTCTATTTTTTCCATCATCAATCGTTGCATATCACCCAACAACACTCCATCTTCTTCAATCTGTTCAGCAGAAGGGATTCCGGGTAAATGGCCTTGCTCGTCAATTTGTTTTTCCAATACATCAAGTGGCGTTAGTGCGTATTCATCTTGGAATACATAGTCCGGCCACGAGCCACTTATTTCAACACGTATTTCTTCGCTGATAATTTTACCATCCACTGCAAGCAGGTAATCATTGGATGGCATGGCAGCAGAAGTTCCTACACCAATACCTACCTGTCCGTTCTCATTGGGGACCATCAGCACATCGCCCGCGTCCGATTGCAGAAATAATGCAGAACCCGCACCATTACTTCGTGCTTGTATTTCATTTCCATCCATGGCGATATTGGCCCCGCTGGTAGGTCCTAATACAAGTTCACCACCACTGACCAGAGTTACATCTGTACCGTCAGTGATGTGCAGTTTCGCCTGTGGATTTGATAAGCCAATTCCGACACGACCTGCGCTATTATCACATAGGGTAAGATCGCCACTCCAGTATTGCAGATATAGATTGGCAGGCGAGTCACCACTGCGCGCAAGGATTTCATTGTTATCAAAGCGGACATGAAGTCCCGCGGGTGCTCCTATCTGAAGATATCCCTCACCCGTCTCACTGATTGCCTGGGACCCTATGATGTGCAGTGCCGCTTCCGGGGATTCCGTTCCAATCCCAATATTGCCTGCAGAAGTTAAGGTCATATTCAGATCCGCGGCCCCTGTAAAATTGTTGATCGCATCTAATATTTTCAAAGTACCGCCATCATTTACGATACGCCAGTCTGTGCCGGAAGATGTTGTTGATCTGTTTAAATCTATACCAGCACTACTGGCGCCAACACTGGTCGTGTGCACGGAAAGAAATTGATTCCACTGCCCTCCAATTCCAGTTTCTGATCCGGCGTAGTAGTGCCAATCCCTACAAATCCGTTTGAGGCATTCATCTGCATAAGACTGCCTCCTATACGAAGATCGCCACCAGCAGGTTGCAAATTCAGACGCGAAGGATTGCCGCTATAATTTGATTGAAGGATATCAAAGTCAAGCTCGAGGTGACCTTCAGAAGTATCACCCAGGATAACAAGACCGCCTATAGTATTAACCTGTCCGCTGCTGGCGACGTGAAAGGGTCCCTGTGGTGATGTGGTAGCAACACCAACTTTCTGGGCAACTAGTGGATTCCATAAAAACACTGTAAGAACTATAATGCTAAAAAGTAATAACCTGGAAGTTTGCATGGCGTAATGGGTTTAGGTAATGCAAACCTAACAGTCACTTACTCCTTGATACCAGTCAATTGAGAATGTACCGATTGGAATTGACAAACGGTAGGATTGAGTGAATATCATTTGCAAGACTACCCGTGATCCTGTGATCCCGTGATCCTGTGATCCCGTGATCCCTTTATCTTACCAACTCTCCCTTCAATCTCAACAACTCTGTCTCGGCTAACTTAGTATTATACCTCGCAGCAATCAGCCTGTTATATGCATCTTCAAGACTTTTCTGAGCTTCGCGCAATTGAATGTA
>JALYSC010000473.1 GCA_030855005.1 Bacteroidota bacterium
CTACGCCTACGGTGATGAAAAAATAATTTTGAAAACCCTAATGGTTCAAAAGCCTCTGCCTCGTGTGGAGGCTTTTTTTTTATACCTGAATGATCAATGATTACTCCGATGAAAACCCATTTCACCTTCCGGAAACCAACTTCTTCAATGTGTTTATCTTTACATCATGTATAAGGGTAAAAAAGTTGTCGTCGTACTTCCTGCCTATAATGCTTCCCGCACTCTGGCGCGTACCTATGCTGAGATTCCCCACGACCTCGTGGATGAAGTTGTCCTCTGTGATGATGCCAGCCGTGACAACACAATCGAACACGCACGCGCATTAGGCATCCATCATGTCATCCTTCATGAGCAGAATCGCGGATACGGAGGTAATCAAAAGACCCTGTATAAAAAAGCAATGGAAATCGATGGCGACATTGTCATCATGTTGCATCCGGACTATCAATACACCCCCTTGCTGATCCCCACCATGGTCAATATCATCGGTGAAAATTTATATCCTGTTGTATTAGCTTCGAGGATCCTTGGAAAAGGAGCTCTCAAAGGAGGAATGCCTATCTATAAATATTGGGCCAACCGATTTTTGACCTTGTTTCAAAACATCATGGTCAATCATAAATTATCAGAATATCACACAGGTTATCGTGCATTCAGCAAAGAGGTATTAAGTTCTATTCCATTCGACACTAATTCCGACGATTTCATTTTTGATAATGAGATGCTCTCACAGATCATCTATGCAGGTTTCGAAATTGCAGAAGTGACTTGCCCTACGAAATATTTTGAAGAAGCATCATCCATCAATATTCCAAGAAGTATCAAATATGGACTTGGTGTGATGCGCGTATCAATACTACACCGCCTCCAAAAATGGGGCATTATTAATCATTCATTGTACAAGACCATCCGGCCACGCAAAGTCATCGCTGAACCTGTAAGGTTATAAATCCGTTATGACCGCTGATGGCCTCAAAACAAGATATTCGTTCGCTTTCACTTCCTGAGTTGCAAAAATCATTTGTCACTAAAGGTCAGCCTGCATACAGAGCTAGACAGGTGTATGACTGGATGTGGAAACTGGGTGCGAAAAAATTTGACGACATGTCTAATGTTCCCGCTGCATTGCGCGAAGAATTAGCCAAACATTTTACTTTTCACAGCATTCGTCCTGATGTTATCCAGCGAAGTGCAGATGGTACGATCAAAACAAGATTCATCCTGCATGATGGTCATAAGATTGAGACCGTCCTGATTCCTGTTCCGGATGATAAGCGATATACCGCATGTGTTTCCTCGCAGGTAGGCTGCAGTCTTACGTGTAGCTTCTGCGCAACTGGGCAAATGGGTCGTCTTCGAAATTTAACGGCTGCTGAAATTTATGATCAGGCTTTCGAAACTAATAAGCTTTGTGAAGACACTTTTGGCGCTTCGCTGACCAACATTGTCTATATGGGCATGGGAGAGCCACTATTGAATTACGGACCCGTGATGGAGAGCATTCAGCATATCACAAGTCCTCATGGCATGGCATGGTCGCCTAAGCGAATTACTGTAAGTACAGCAGGAATTTCAAAGGCCATACGCAGACTTGCAGATGAAGGTGCGCGTTTTAATCTCGCTCTTTCTCTTCATGCCGCTGATGATAAAAAGCGCAGCCGTATCATGCCTATCAATGATTCAAATCATCTTGATACGCTGATGGAAGCTCTTGAATATTTCTATCAGAAAACAAAAGGCCGTATCTCTTACGAATATATTGCTCTCCAGGAATTTAATGACAGTCTTGAAGATGCTGGTCAACTCATCAAACTCTGCAAGCGACAATTTCCCGTCCGCGTCAATGTTATCGAATACAATCCCGTCCCTGGTGTCGCGTTTGATAAATCTGATCCGGCTCAGATGGATCGCTTTGCGAAAAAGATTCGGGATAAGGGAATAATGATCACTGTCAGACGAAGCCGTGGAAAAGACATTGATGCAGCCTGTGGACAGTTGGCTAATCAAGCGTGAGTTATGAGTTGCTTGCACTGAGCGGAGTCGAAGTGTGAGTTGCTTGCACTGAGCGATGATGACTATATGTTCTATTTTAATCCTTCCGCTAATCTAAAGGAAGTCGAAGTGTGAGTAGTCAGTAGTAATTACTCAGTTCTTCTTTGCGCACTTTGCGCGACCGTTTCTGCATGAGATTTTCTATCCACACTTTGCGGCTTTGCGCGACCTTTCGCTGCGTACCTCTCGTCTCTGCGTGAGGCATACAGTGACTATTGCGTGAAGATAATTAGAAAGCATTGACTCTTTGTGTCAAGAGTCTGGCGTCTGGCATCCTTTTATCTGGCATCCAAAAAACCGTTGATTAGTAGACTCACCATTTTAATTAGGCACGATAAATACAAATAGCGGCATATCTGTACTTTTTACATTACGGTTTTATCTATACTTCCGGAATTAAATTGGTTGTAAACCGCCCTGGACCTATTCATTGATGGGATTGCTAGAGTATTAACATTCAATTAGTTAAAGGGATAATCTCTTAAGGTATTCTTACCCTTTGGGACGCTGGAATTCCCTACCTTTGGGGCAAAATATTGAAAATGGGATATGGACAAAAGCCTAAAGGCGACGGGAAAGTTTTCAGGAACCCTGTTCTTGAAAAACTGACACGTACGCACATTGCATGGCCTCTTTCCATTTTTTATGGAATGGCGGTCATCCTGTTGGGTTATACACTGTATGAAGGCTTCATTGGAGCCGGTGCCAGTATTCTATTGTTTTTTGCCGGCGTCTTGATCTTTACCTTGGTAGAGTAT
>JALYSC010000088.1 GCA_030855005.1 Bacteroidota bacterium
AATTGGTAATTCGTGAGCAATAAGGGGAGTGATTCCCGCAGGCGTCCATAGAGAAACTTTAAAATAATTTTGATCACCGAAATCAAAGGCACCATTGCGATAAGAAAACAAAATTGAATCCAGGCCAATTTTCCTTGCCCTTACATTATGCTGTGATTCATTATCCAACGACTCACTCATGATTTCAACTCCATTTTTATCATGGTGTATATATGCTCCAAAAGAGCAATCATTATAGGTGGAAAATGAAATGGAAGAGGTATCTGACAATTGTATAGGATGCTCCATGGATGGTCTTACGGGGTCAAATGTACGTTCGTAAACAACCTGGGCTGCGAGTTGATCGGAGCTCAAACATGCAAAAACACAAATAAATAATATGTACTTACTCACGATCGAGGTTTTTCAATTTTTCTAAAAATAAAATATCTTGACCCTATGATTTTAGCTGAATGAAAAATTGTCTTTTTTTTGACAAAGGTGAATTTCCTATCAGTATTAATTTCACTTTTGAACAGCTATTGAATTTTGTAGCTTCTTAAATCCAGCCCGCTTCAATGGTGTTTTAGAAAAATAGTGATCAAAGATTTCTTCAGTTATTTCCATCCATTGCTGAGAATTCAAATTTTGTATTTCGGGATCTGGTAAAAATGCTGGTTCGGAATGAGGAGTCGAAAACCGGTTCCATGGACAAACTTCCTGGCAGATATCACAACCGAAAATCCAGTTATCCATCTTGTCGTGGAATTCATCAGGAATATTCGACTTCAATTCGATGGTGAGATAGGAAATACATTTTGATCCATCGAGAACATATCCCTCTGCTGAGATAGCTTCTGTTGGACATGCGTCAATGCATCTTGTGCAAGTGCCACAATGATCACGAATCGGATGATCATATTCGAGATCCAGATCAATAATTATTTCCGCGAGGAAAAAGTAACTCCCTTTTCTTGGAGAAATTAAAAGAGTGTTTTTACCAATCCATCCTAGTCCGCTTCGCTTCGCCCAATCTCTTTCCATCACAGGAGCAGAATCCACAAAGACGCGAGCATGAAAATCTCCAAAAGCCTGTTTCAACTCCAGGACCAAGGCCTTCAATTTTTTTCGTACGACTTTATGATAATCTTCTCCATAGGCATATCTGCTGATTTTGAATTCGTCAATGGAATCAAGTGGTGCTGATAAGTGATTATCAGCAGGAAAATAATTGTAGAGCAGGCTAATGACAGACTTTGCACCTGGAACCAACTTCGTAGGGTCGAGTCGCATCTCAAAATGATTGGCCATGTATCCCATTTCCCCGTGATACCCTTGGGTCAACCAGCTTTGAAGTTGGCGAGCTTCCTCTTCCATAAACTCAGCCTTGGATATTCCTGCACCCATGAAGCCATGTTGGACGGCCAAATCTTTGATTACTCGAGTTTGTATGGGAGAAGTAATATTCAAAAATTGTCAGTAAAAGTTAAATTGGTTGCAGGGGAATATATTGAATGCGTAAGATAAAATTCTGATTATCAAGGCCGGAATGTATTTCGTCGAATTCAATTTAAAGCCTCAGGTGTAAAATACCAACAATTGGTTTTTTTGAACTTCAATTTGATCTGGAATTTGATAGCTCCAAAATTGAATTCGTAGAAATACATTCCAGCAAATCTAATCTTAACCAAAATTGATTTCTACGAAAACAATTTTAACCCAACGCATTTTTTTACTTGCATTAACCCTGGATTTACATTATTTTTACATTAACGCCAATTGATTTTCAATTTTTACTGATTTTCAATTGGTTACATATTGAGTTTTAGTCAAAAAAGTAATTTTATTGCTTACATAATCACATTTGAACCGCATCTTCATCATATTATTACTCCTATGCTCCTTTGACGGATGGTCCAATCCATTTCCTATCACTATCACTAAAGGACTCCTGATAAGTAATGCTGTGATTGACGGACAGGAAGTAGTTGTCATCTTTGATACCGGCGCTCCCGGCCTCGTACTGAATAGCAACTATTATGCAGGTGATGAAGAACAAACAATCCCCTGCAGCGGAGTGAATGGCGCTTTTGAGTGCAAAACGCATCTGATCAGAGAATGGAACTGGCTTGGGACTAAACATCGAAAGACCACTGCGCTTGTTTCCGACCTTACCTTCCTTGAAAATGCCCTGCATAAAAAAATATATGCTCTCATCGGATTGCAGGCAGTAGAAAATTATTTCATCACCATTGACTACGATCATGCCAGCATTTCTCTTGATGAAAAATTAGATTTCGATAAACAACACGCTATACGATTTCAATATGCAGATCATCTGCCTGTAATCAACTGCACAGTCAATCAGGAAAAGAAAATGCTTGGCCTCGATACAGGTGCAGGCTCCAATTATTTATTTGCACCCATTGCAAATCTGAGCGAAAATCAATTGACGTCTTCTGTTTCCTATTTCGTCACCGGGACAGAAAACAAACAGAAAACGATGCAGTCCATTCAGATGGATGTTCAACTGGAAACAGAAAATTTTTCATCTCCGTTTCTTTTAAGCACCTTTCCTACCTCTTCCAATATTCTCTCGATTGATGGATTGCTGGGCGTCCCGTTTCTTGCTAATTACGTTGTGACTATTCACCCCACTAAGCAACTTATTATTCTTCAACAGAGAGAATTCGATAGAGTAATGCCCCTTGCAGTTAACCCATAATTGATTTCGGATTTTTGATGGTTGGTGAGCTGTAGCACTAGGTTGCGTGAAGCGGGTCGAACCATGGGATTTGGGATTTTATTTTCAATGCGAACTTTGTGCTTTCCGCATCACATCTCTTACTCTCTTACGTCTCTTAATCTCTTACGTCTCTTACTCTCTTACTCTCTTACGTCTCTTACTCTCTTACGTCTCTTACCCTCTTACGTCTCTTACCCTCTTACCCTCTTACATTCCTCGCCCTGAGCCTGCAAATGAATGAGCGAAAGGGGTCGAAGGGTTTCCTTCTTACAATACTATCTGCAGTTTTGCAAACCGCAACATGATCCTTCGCTCGCTATCATCTCCTTCATCAAAATGAATAGTAGCCACGCGATTTTCACGCGCGCCATCTATACTCACCACACGGCCTTTGCCAAATTGTATGTGAAGTACCTCCATCCCTTCCTCAATCGTTTCTGATGGGCTTGCTTTGAAGTCAGCAGGACTAACACGTGGTTCGTAGTCACGTTTTGGACCCGGACGTTCTTTTAATAATTTTGGTTCAGGGAAAGTAGGTTTCGTACGACGTTCGGTAGCAGCCTCAAAGTGCATTTCATCTATCTCCTCAAGAAAACGACTTGGATCATTATACCTAAACTGTCCAAACTGATATCTGCTTGTTGCGTAGGATAGTGTTAGAAAAGCTTTTGCACGCGTGATGGAAACATAAAACAACCTCCGCTCTTCATCCAGTTGATCGGGAGAACCCATAGACATGTATGAAGGAAATAAATTCTCTTCCATACCTACTACGAACACAGATTTCCATTCAAGCCCTTTAGCAGTGTGAGTTGTCATCAGGCTGATATAGTCCGGCTCCTCTTTATCATCCTTATCCATATCAGTCAACAATGCGATATTGGATAGATAACCTGCGAGGCTTCTATCGATCATACGATCATCATCAAAGTCTTCATCTGCTATATAGTCTGCCACATCATTTTCCACAAATTCCTTGATACCATCCAGCAGTGCATTCGCATTTTCCAGGCGACTGATACCTTCGATGCTGGTGTCCTCGCGCAATTCTTCATAGATTCCACTTTCGCGCGCAACAAGTAATGCTGCATCATAGGCATTTGATTCCATCGCTTTCTTCCTGAATCTTTCGATCATTTGGATGAAGCCGTAGAGCTTAGAATTATTATTGTATTGACCCGAAGTAAGTATGGTATACATCCCTACACCATTGGCAACCGCGATTTCTACTACTTTATCTAATGTTGTTTTGCCAATACCACGTTTCGGATAATTAATAATCCGCTTTAATGCTTCATCATCACGTTCATTGATAGAGAGTCGCAAATAGGCGAGAATATCTTTTATTTCCTTACGCTGATAAAAACTCAGTCCTCCGAAAATCTTATACGGCAGGTTTTGGCGGCGTAATTGTTCTTCGAATATTCTCGATTGCGCATTCGTACGATAGAGAATGGCAATGTCACGGTTTTCATGATGATACCGGTTCTTGTGCTCGACAATCGAACTGATTACATTCCGACCTTCTTCCACATCACTAACAGCCTTAATAAGTTTAATCTTTTGGCCTGCTCCCAGTTCTGTCCATATCTCTTTTGGAATCTGTTTATTATTATTCTGAATGACTTTATTTGCTGCCTGTACAATATGTTCTGTCGAGCGATAATTTTGCTCGAGTTTATAGACAACTACATTTGGAAAGTCCTTTTCAAACTGAAGAATATTTTCAATAGTCGCACCGCGAAATGAATAAATACTCTGAGCATCATCACCAACTATACAGATATTATGTCCGCTGCCAGGGTACAGTGCCAGTAATTTGATGATAGAATATTGCAGGTGATTAGTGTCCTGAAACTCATCGACGAGCACATACTGAAACATACGCTGATACTTCTGCCGCACCTGGTCAGTATTTTCATATAGCAGCCTGAACATCTGTAATAACAGATCATCAAAATCCATCGCACCGGACTGCTTGCATCTTTTATAATACCGCTCATAGATCTCATAGATCATGGGGCGTTTATTCATTCGATCATATAAGACCAGATCATCGTCCTTGGCATACATCTCGGGTGTGATCAGGTTGGATTTGGCTGAAGAAATCCGGGCAAGGACGGCACTTGAATTGTACTGCTTGGGGTCAAGCCGCATTTCCTTTAGAATATCACTAACCAGACTTTTCGAATCATCCCTGTCGTAAATAGTGAATGCGGGTGGAAAGCCAATCTTGGGGGCTTCCAGTCTTAGAATGCGGGCGAAAATGGAGTGGAAAGTTCCCGCCCAGACCCGTTCGCCTTTAGAGCCTATGACAGAGCCAATCCGTTCTTTCATTTCACGGGCGGCTTTGTTGGTAAACGTGAGGGCCAGGATATGATGCGGGATTACGCCCTGTTCAATCAGGTAAGCGATCCTGAAGGTGAGTACGCGCGTTTTCCCCGAGCCGGGTCCTGCTATCACCATGACAGGCCCGTTGATGTGGGTGACGGCCTGTCGCTGTACGTCGTTAAGGGATTGTAGATAACTCATGGATTGGCACAAAAATAACGGTAAAGATGGTCCCAAACATCGAAAATGCTGGAAAAGGAATTATGTATTTTGCCGCCGTTATGGAATCGGTCGATATCATCCTGCCAGCTTACAATCCCCTGCCGGGATGGGAGGATAATGTCATTGCTAGATTTAAGTCCTTACAGGACCAATTGCCCTCTTTTGGGTTGAATTTGATTATCGTCAATGACGGATCTTCCAAAATGGACGAAGCTTTATGTTTGCCAAAATTGCAGGCTGGAATTAAAAATTTCCTTTGGGTAAGTTATCCGGTTAATCGAGGTAAAGGGTTTGCACTTCGTGAAGGTGTTAAATTATCTGAATCAGATCTTATCGTTTATACGGATATCGATTGGCCGTATGAAGAGTCCAGTATGACTGGTCTAATCACCAAAATGAGTTCGGGATCGGATGTTGTTATTGGTATTCGGAATGAGGAATACTATACACATCTGCCTCCTGCCAGGAGACGTATATCCAGGATGCTTCGAAAATTTAATGCGGCCTTACTTAGATTAAAAGTGGATGATACACAGGCAGGGTTAAAGGGCTTTCGGAAAGAATTAAAGTCTGATTTTCTTTCAACAACCATTGACAGATATTTATTTGATCTCGAATTTATTTATCGCATATCCCGTCAAAAGGAAATTACAATCATTGGATATCCGATTTCTCTGCGGGAAGGAATTACATTCTCAACCATGAATCGTAAAATACTGATGCAGGAAGCACGTAATTTTTTAAGAATCTGGTTGCGCTCGTAATATTGATTCACTAAAATGATTCTTTAGGTATCCTTGCGTATGAATATCAATGAATTTATCCAGTCAACCAAAGAAGAACAACCTCCAAATGGATTGAATATATTTCTTTTGTCTTTGTGGTATGATGCGAAAGGTGATTGGGAAAAAAGCCATGATCTTATATCAGATATAGAAACCAAAGAGGCAGCATGGATTCATGCTTATCTGCATAGAAAAGAAGGTGATCATTGGAATGCTGATTATTGGTATAGACGAGCCGGTGAAAAGCGGCCGGAAATATCCCTGCAGGACGAATGGAATTTGCTTATTGAATGGATTCTGAAGAAGGTCTAATAAAACCTAACTCGTGGTTAATGTTGAACTACCAGTTTAATTACTTCAACAAAATTGTCTTCTCCGGTCAAAATCAGTGAATACAAACCAGATGGCCAACCATTCACGTCAATTTCTGTAGATAGCTGAGTGATGGATTGTTCAAATATTTCACGGCCATCCATTGCCAGGACTCGCATAAAATACTTACCTGAAATAACATCAACAGATAGCGTTGTGGAAGTAGCTGCAGGATTATGCGTGATTTGGAAAATGGAAGGCCTAACTTCATCCACCCCAACTATAAAGGCAGTCACATCAGCACAATAAGAATTATTTCCAGAATTGATTTCGGGAAGGTTATCTGCGGGATGAACATACATGCAGAGTTCATTCACATCAATCTGGACACACCATGGACTAAAACTTCCCAGAGAAAGCTTTATTGATTCACCGGGTGATAAATCAAGTGAGTCAAAAGCCCATGATTCCATCCAGGATTCACACATGCCACAGCCGGTACCCTCCGTATACTGGATGATCAGCGATTGAATTATCCCCAGACCAATATTCGTAACATCTATTTCTACATTATTATACCCCAGGGTTATTCCATCAAATGAGAATGGCTCATCCAGATAAAGCACGTTTCCCGGAACTGATATGCCATCAATGCGCAGATCCTTTACAGGTTGCAACTCAAAATATTCTTCAGCCGTAGTATGAAAAAAAGAAATAAATCCTTTAGGTCCATTATAACTTCCTGTCACAGTTACTAATGAATCAGATCCGATGAGGTTGTGAATAAAAAAATCAGGATGTACCTCAAAAGTGTCGATAAGTTCAAATGAAACTGAAGTTCGAAAGATCTGATGGCCTTTTTTTTTAGCCAACCAGATATAATTGGTTGTCATGGTGGTAAGCTCCATCTCAGTAAATATCTCACTTTGGGAAAGCGTGGAAAGATCATTATTCAATACGTATACTGATTTTTCGGTTGTGACGACAATGGTATCGGATCTGTAAAAATTGATAGAAAGAATTGAAGCATCAAGCTGTACAGAATCAAGTTTTTCAAATCCTGTATTCAATGAAAAAAGTGATGTGTCTGCATATGCATAAACTCCCATTGAATGACTCAGCACCCTGTTATATATTTCGAAATGGCTTTCCTTTGGTATGATATGGCCGCTTATATTAATAAAAAATGTATCACTCATTAATAAGATAACAGCAAACGCAGAAGAGTCAACCTGAACAATTCGATCAATCGGGTAATAATAGTCCTCCTGATCCAAATCAATTCCCCATTGAACTTCACCATTCCCATTGATTATACAGATACCGGAAGGAGGGGGATAATCACAGGCGATTTGATTGATTCCTATGATAGCATCTCCATTTGCTAAAGGTGTTACCTTGGCCTCTACACCAGCCCAATTAAAATAAACATCGTTAACGTGTTGCGGCAAATACACCACTTCACTAAAAGTTCCATCAGGAATTCTATCCATGTAATATAGTCCTTGATAGGTTTTATATTCATTGGCTATGACCCTGATAGTACCATCTGGCAGGATGTAGCTGTCCTGATAGATATCAGCTGTTGTAGGTAGCGTAAGTTTCGTCTGGCTGTAAGAAGATGAAATAAAAAGAAACTCCAGCAAAAGACCGATCAGAAAGGAAGAAGCCTTGTGTTTCATATCACTTCTGACTTTCAAGCTCCTCCCAATATTCCGCAGCTCGCCTCATGTGGGGAATAAAAATGGAACCACCAACAATCAGTGCGACAGAACTGGCTTCATAGATTTGGGGAGTGGTCACACCCAGTTCATGGCAACGACCCAGGTGATATTTGATACAATCATCACAACGCAGGACCATGGAAGCAACCAGGCCAAGTAATTCCTTGGTGACTTCAGTGAGTGCTCCATCTTCATATGTTTGATTGTCGAGGCTGAAAAAACGCTTTATGACTTTGTTGTCCTGAGATAGGATGACGTCATTCATACGTTCGCGATAATCATTAAAATCAGCAGAAAGTGACATATATGTATGTGTATTGAGTTAGTAAGTAAAATTTCTTAGTTAAATTTTTATTTGAATTTTAGCAAACCCACTTCGGTCGTTTATTTAGTTTTGTCCTCATGTCCATACACATTAGTATCCGCTATACAATCTATGCCTTCTCCCTGATCTGGATGATCAGTTGCAAGTCTGCAAGCATCGAAGATATGCCATCTGTTACGGATACGCGTGTGCTCGTCAGTCAGGCTTTTGACAGTATTGATCTTGGTGTGGTCACCTCGAACTTTAACATGGCCCGTGCAGAACGTATTAAAGCTGAGATGACTATTGAGAAGGATCCGGCAAAGCAACTCAACCTGGGGATTTCATATGCAATCGAATTATTAAAGGCAGGAAAAACAGACGAAGCCATCCAATATTTCAATGTGATGGCGCAATACATGATCGACAATAATATTGTGACTGAGCCAAAGACGCGGCGTGATTTGTATTCGATTATGGCAATTACTTACATGCGTCATGGAGAGATTGAGAACTGTCTCAAAAATCATAACCACCAATCTTGTTATCTACCAATAGCGGGAGACGGAGTGCATGAGTTAACATTTGGTTCAGAAAATGCGATTTCTCTTTATGAAACCCTCCTCAAGGAATTTCCTGAAGACCTCGAATCTAAATACCTTCTCAACATTGCATACATGACGCTTGGAAAATATCCTGACGGTGTTCCTGCTGCATGGAGAATTGATCCATCCTGGTTTCAAAACAAAAAAAAGATTCAGCCTTTTAAAGATATTGCTCCTGAGCTTGGCCTTAATCGCCAGAACCTCGCGGGTGGTACGGTCATAGATGATTTCACAAACGATGGATGGCTCGATATCATCATTAGCTCGTGGTCACCTACAGAAGAACTCATCTTTTATGTCAATAATGGTGATGGTAGCTTTACTGACCAAACAAAAGCTTATAAACTTGATGGACAGGTAGGAATTTTGAATTTAAATCAAACGGACTATAACAATGATGGATGGCTTGATATCTTTCTGATGCGTG
>JALYSC010000474.1 GCA_030855005.1 Bacteroidota bacterium
CCTGCACCCAGACTGAACTCCATAAAGCCATAATGATCATACACAAAGTGATCATCATATATTCTTTACGTGAAAAAGGCCCCAGGAGGGCAAAGCTCATCGGGATCAATAGAAAAGCAAGTTTGGGATGGGTCAATTGCCACCAAGCAGATGTATCGCCTGCATACACTATACTCACCAGGTAGAGGAGGGCAAAAAGAGATATTACCCAAAGAAAAGGCGTAATCCGAATGGATGCCCGGATGACTTTGGGAGTTAATATCCATTTGATCCTGAATGGGTTAACCTGAATGTGAAATGCTGCGATAATTGCAAGCAGGACCATGAAAATGGAGAGCAGGGCTTTGGACCATACGAGGGACATTGCCATGCCCATCAGGATAAAAACTGCGGCCGGGTGACGGATCGACATAGCCTGAAAGTTAGCCATAAGTTTCAAGTGCTTACTTTTGCCGGAATGAATCCGATTGATCAATTAAACGATATCATCAAAGAAATCGAATCTATCAGGGTCGATGATGCTACGGCATTAGAAACCTTTCGCATTCGATTTCTCGGGACCAAAAATATTCTGAAGCCATTGTCCGCCCTGATTAGGGATGTACCTAACGAACAGAAAAAAGATTTTGGTCGCCTGATCAATGAAGCCAAACAAAAAGCCGAGACGTTTTTCCAACAGTCCCAGGAACAGTTTAGCTCTGCCGGTAATCAGTCCGGCATAGCGATTCCGGATCTTACCTTACCTGCTCCTCCGCATGAAACCGGTAGCCGCCACCCAGTCAGTATTATCATGGAAGAGTTGATCGATGTCTTTGTCAGAATGGGCTTCGAAGTTGCTGAAGATCGGGAGATTGAAGATGACTGGCACAATTTTACTGCCATGAATACTCCACCCGATCATCCGGCGCGGGATATGCAGGACACTTATTATGTCGCGAGTCCTCCGGGATATTTATTGCGTACTCATACCTCATCAGTTCAGGCGCGGGTAATGACTACCAGAACTCCACCAATTAGAATTATCGCTCCCGGCCGTGTATACAGAAATGAAACAGTGTCTGCGCGGTCACATTGTCAATTCCACCAACTGGAAGTATTGTACATCGATGAGGGCGTGTCATTTGCTGATATGAAATTGACTCTGCATCAATTTGCTCAGGCGATCTATGGTAAAGATGTGGTCACCCGATTACGGCCATCTTATTTTCCATTTACAGAGCCAAGTGCAGAGATGGATGTTTATTTCGGATTGGCTGATGAGCATGCACACCGCATTACAAAAGGAACGGGATGGCTTGAGATCATGGGTTGCGGGATGGTAGATCCTGCTGTGTTAACGACTTGTGGTATTGATCCTGATCGTTATTCTGGATTTGCTTGTGGGATGGGAATTGAGCGGCAGGCGATGATTAAATACAGGATTAATGACATTCGCTTACTCTTTGAAAATGATGTCCGCTTTTTGAAACAGTTTGCATCTGTCGTTTAGGGTAGTCAATCAATAGTACTATGACGGTGTTTTCGAATTGACTACTGTGTTGAGAAAGTTGAGCATTGCTTTCTTCGAAAGCAAACGGTTGAGAAAGTTTAGAAATAACTTTTCTAAACTTTCTCAACTAAGACAAACGAACTTTGTCTGACTAAACCTCCTCAACCCATATTCTATAGGTACAAACATATAGGTACATAAATCTTCAACATTTTATAAATGGATATAAGTATTCCTAAAGGGACAAGAGATTTTTTACCGCTGGAGGTTGCGAGACGGAAGTGGATGTTTGGGATCATTGAAGAGATATTTAAGCGGTATGCGTATGTGCCTATTGAAACTCCTGTACTTGAAAATCTTAGCACGCTGACCGGTAAGTATGGTGAGGAAGGTGATCGCCTTCTCTTCAAAATCCTGAATAATGGTGATTACCTTAGTAAAGCAGATGATAATGCTTACCAGGCGAAGAACAGCAATAAATTTACTTCTTCGATTGCGAAACGTGGTCTCAGATATGATCTGACAGTGCCGTTCGCACGGTATGTCGTGATGCACCGTAATGATATTACGCTTCCATTTAAACGATACCAGATCCAGCCTGTATGGCGCGCAGATCGACCTCAGAAAGGACGTTACCAGGAATTTTATCAATGTGATGTTGATGTGGTTGGAAGTCCTTCTTTGTCTTACGAGGCAGAGCTTGTACAGATATATGATGAAGTATTTGCAGCGTTAGGCATTCCGGTTGTAATCCGGATCAATCACAGGCAATTATTATCAGCAATTTCAGAGTATGCAGAAATTCCAAAAGAAAAGTTTGAGACAGCAATCACCATTCTTGATAAACTTGATAAAATTGGCCCTCTAGGTGTTGGTGATGAAATGATTGAAAAGGGGTTTACGAAAAATCAGATAAATGCATTTTTCAGATTTAGCTTTGAGAGTTTAGTTGAGCTTAAAGAAAGTCTGATTTCATCGGAAAAAGGGATGAAAAGTATTAATGAAATAGTGAATGTTTTAAACTACTTGAAAGGACTTTCTTTGAAAAATGAACTTAAATTTGACGTCACATTAGCCCGAGGCCTTGGGTATTACACAGGTTGTATTTTTGAAGTCACGGCTGTTGATGCAGATATGGGTAGTCTTGGTGGCGGCGGACGATATGATAATCTGACGGGTGTGTTCGGATGGTCTGGCGTATCAGGTGTTGGTGTTTCTTTTGGGGCCGAACGAATTTATGATGTGCTTGAAGCAAAGGGGCTTTTTCCTTCGAGTGTCCGGACAGGTCCTGTTATTGTCCTGGCAGCATTTGATG
>JALYSC010000475.1 GCA_030855005.1 Bacteroidota bacterium
GCTTAATGGGTCTTTCTTTTTAGTTTTTTCCTTTGTATTTTCCATCCTGATAACTTTTAAAGTGACAAGCTATTTCAGGACGAGACATAGAGCTACAAATAAAGGTCGATGAGAAGAAGGTTGGTGATCTTGAAAATGTGCTTTTGAATGCTCAATCACAATGGAATACTGAATCGCAGGATTCACAAAGTTCCTCTAATGCAACTGGTTTGATTCATTCTGTTCGGTATGACAAGTACGAAGATCACAGAGCAATATTTTCTATAGATACAGGTTCCGCTAATGTAAAGGTGTTTGAATTTTTAATCAATAAGTTTGTCGAATCTGAAATCAAAATTGATGAGATAGAAATTGTAAATGGCTAGTCATTGATTCATATTTTAATTGAAGAAAAGAAGTTCGATTCGAAGAAATACAGCGTATTTTGCACGTATGAAGATTCCATCACCGATTAAAAGAAATCTACGCAGATCAGTACCATTACCTGCACAGTATTCTTTAAGTATCTCTATATTTTTCCTGCTGGCACTTGCAGGATCATTTCTGGAATCAACCATAGGTCATCAAAGTGTGGCACTTGTCATGTTGTTGATTATGTCATTACTGGCCATGGTATTTGATATTGTTCCGGTACTATTAGCCGGGATTTTAAGTGCGTTGACATGGAACTACTTTTTTAGTCCACCGATTTATGAGTTCAATTTTGTGAACAAAGAAGATTTATTCCTCTTCACAATGTATTTTATTATCGCGTTCGTAAATGTAGGTTTGAGTTTCAGGCAAAAAACTCGTTACCGGATGATGCGGGACAAGGAAGAAAAGGAGAAGCTAATTGTGTTTTATAATACTGTTTTGAATTCACTCTCTCATGAATTGAGAACGCCAATAGCAACAATTATCGGTTGTATGGATGCGATGGATGAACAAAATGGAAGCCTGACTGCTGTACATAAAAATGAATTGATGGAGGAAGTGAGCACAGCAGCTTTGAGGCTTAATCAACAAGTTGAAAATCTTTTAGGCATGAGTCGTTTGGAGTCAGGAATTGTAAAATTAAACCTGGATTGGACTGATATTAATGAGTTAATTCATAGAGTGATCCACAATAGGCATCAGGTGGAATCAGTTCAATCAATAATCTTTCAACCCGGAGAGAATTTGCCTTTGTTTAAAATGGATGCAATCCTGATCGAACAAGTAATATTAAATCTTCTTCAGAATGCCATCGTGTATACGCCTGATAATGCTGAAATTTACATCGATACCATGTTCGAAAACGGGAATTGCAAGATCACCTTTAGAGATAATGGACCAGGCTTTCCTGAATCATCGCTTCAAACAGCCTTCGATAAATTTTATAGAATAGGACATTCTAATTCTGGAGGAACTGGTCTTGGATTATCGATCGTCAAAGGATTTGTAGAAGCGCATAATGGGAGTGTTGTGCTAAGTAATAATAGCAGTGGGGGTGCTTGTTTTTTAATTGAAATCCCTGCTGAAACATCATTTATTCAAAATGTAAAAAATGAATAAACCTTCAGTTTTAGTAATAGATGATGAGCCTCAAATTCGAAAATTACTCAACATAGTGCTGGAGAGTAATGGCTTCAAAGTTTCAAATGCTTCTAAAGGGGTAGAAGGTGTTTCGGTGGCAGCGTCCATACAACCGGATTTAATTTTGCTTGATATAGGCTTGCCAGACAGAAATGGTTTGGATATACTGCAAGATCTTCGGCAATGGTACACCAAACCTATATTGATACTCTCGGTTCAAAATCGGGAGGAAGATATTGTTGGTGCACTTGATAAAGGAGCTGATGATTACATCACCAAACCTTTTAGGACTGGTGAGTTGCTCGCCCGAATCAGAACTTCTTTAAGACGACAAATAGCTACTAACAGTAGCAGCAAGTTAGTGACGGGAAGTATTTCTATTGACTTTGAAGCCAGAACAGTCCTGAGTAATGGTATCAATCTGAAGCTCACTACAACTGAATATAATTTATTGGCATTATTTGCAAAAAATGACGGTAAAGTTCTGACACACGGATATTTACTGAAAGAGATATGGGGAGCAGGTTATCAATCTGAAACACAATATCTACGAGTCTTCGTTGCGCAGCTTCGTAAAAAAATTGAAGTGGATCCCAACCAGCCAAAGCTCATCCTTACGGAGAGTGGGGTTGGCTATAGATTTACGTCGGGATCCCTTTCATAGAAATTGGTAAGCCTCCCAATTTGTGGAACACATATATCCAGGATCATTATAGTATCGCGATCATAATAATCCTGGAGATAATTTTTGGGAGGAAGGATTTCGAAAAAGCCGTTTCGTATACGGAAGAAACTGGAAAATCGAGGTAGAGACAGGATTTTAGCAGGTATTACATATTAAGAAAAAAAAGATTTTTACGTATATTTTGAATTTACTGTATAAGCCATTGACACGCACTTAAAAAACGGTTATTAAGCATCAATCCAGCTTTTCCCATCTTTAATGTAACCCCATTAATGTAGATTTTTCCAACCCGGAGAGTTTATCCGTAAAACGACTTTGAAATCAACATCGTCTATAGGTTCTGCTTCAAATTCGCCTGAAACAGAATTAAAATAAAATATTGACCCACCAGTGTGTTCTCCACCACTACTTCCTTCACTTGTTCCAATCGATACCTGATCAGAATTAACGTCCGGTGAGCCAAGTGTGAAATAATAAGTCAAATCCGAATTTAATATGATGCCGGCGGGAATATTAATAATGTTCCATTCTTCGTGATCGACAGTGATTTGTG
>JALYSC010000476.1 GCA_030855005.1 Bacteroidota bacterium
ATCCTCTTCGTCTTCAAATTTGACCTGTTTTGAACTAGCATAAAGAGTGCTATCATAATCAAGAAGTGTAAACTCTAAATCACCATCAACTTGAAAATCAGGCAAATAATCAACTTCGACTGGCCAAACTGAATCGTAGAGAGGATTAGCCAGTAGACTATCTATAAACACTTGTTTACCATCTGGAACATCAAATTCAATCCAGGTCAATCGATTAATTAAAGTTCTTTGAGCTTTACTCGTATGAGTCGAAGAAAATACAATCGCAAAAAAAAGTAATCTGAGAAAAATTGAGGTTTTCATAGTAATAAAAAAATTTGAGTTAAGAATAAATTTAAATATATATCAGGGACGGGATAATCCAGTCTTATGATTTGAATGTAAAGCCCATATTTGCATAGCACCTCACCAGAAATGGTGAGAAGTTTCTTTGATTCATCTCAACTATTCAATATTTTATATAACGCCTTGTGATAGGATTCAAAGTCGGGCAGATTATTGTGATGTCCTCCTTTAATGGTTATTAGTTTTGCACGATCGGGAATGAGTTTTTGCAATCGTACTCCTTGCTCATAAGAGATTAAAGAATCTTTGTCACCATGAATAATATATACAGGACAATTTACTTTTTGCAAATATTGATAAGTTGGTATTTTATACCTCAGGATCAGCTTTAGCGGCAGCCACCAGGCGAAGCGGCGAATCTGATATTCAAAGCTGTAATAGGGTGAATCAAGTATCAGCATTCTGGGATCGTTCCATGCTGCCACACGTGCTGCAAATCCACAACCAAGGGATCTACCCAACACGACAATTTTCTGTTGAGAATATTGTTCGGCCAGCCAGTTATAGATGTATTCTGTATCACTATAAATGATTTGCTCAGATCGCTTGCCTCGACTTTTACCAAAACCACGATAGTCCATCATGAAAAAATCATATCCTTTCCCTACATAATCTTTTGCAAATTTCCCCCACCCCTTTATACTCCGGCTATTGCCCTTTAGAAAAAACACCACTCCAAGACTGTTCGGCACTTTAAACCATATCGCATTAATATGCCCTCCGTCCGGTAAGTCAAATTTTTTTTCTTCAAAAGGAAATGAATATTGATATGTGAAATCCTGAGGCAACATCTCAGGCCGGAAAAAAAATAAATGCTGCAGGAAATAAAAGACCACTACGAGTCCAACATAGATGATCAATATGACCAAAACGAAACTCATATATCCTTTTTGCGAAAAATACATTCCAGATCACGACCAAGCCCATTGTAATCGAGACCATATCCAACTACAAAATCATTAGGAATGGATTTGCCTTCATACTTCAATGTATCATCATACTGATAAGCAGCAGGCTTTTTCAGCAGACAGGCAACTTCTACAGAAGCAGGATTTTCCTTTCGGATTTTTTCTTTGAGATAAGATAAGGTATGACCCGTATCTACAATGTCTTCCACGATTACAACATGCTGATTTTCAAGTGGCGTTTTCCACAAAAAATGTTCGCCTATCTGACCGGAAGACTGTGTTCCTGCATAGGAGCTCACTTTTACAAAATCAAGTCTCAGGGGAATGGAAATCTGCCGTACAAGATCAGCAGCAAAAATAAATGCACCATTTAATACGATTAATAAAACTGGGTTGAGCCCTTCATAATCGCGATCCATGCGCATCGCTATATCATCAACCACCTCTTTTATTTCTGCAACAGATATAAAAGGTTCAAATTCAAGATCGTGGATTTGTATGGTTTTCATTTTCCTATTCCATATTGATCGATAAGATAGATGAAAGAGGCAATGGCTGCAGATCCGGATGAAAGTTCACGCGGGTGTACTGTCTCAAGAACATCAAGTTCAGAATGGTGATAATCAAAGTACTTTGAATTTTCCGGACGAAGACCAATTAATAAACCTGCAGTAGGTTTTAAAGGACCGATATCTGCACCCCCACCTCCGGCTTTTATCTGGATATTATACGGTTCTAATAAACCGGTATATGAATTCATGTATGCAAGCATTTTGTCAAGTTCCGTATTTCCTCCAGCCGAAAGACCAAATCCCTGGGGAACACCAGCGCCTCCATCAGATTCAATTGCAGCCATGTGGTATTCATTTTTTGCAATCGCTTCTGCTGCATATTTTTTACCGCCTTCAAGGCCACTTTCTTCATTCATAAAAAGGACACAACGCAAAGTGCGTTTAGGCTTATATCCCATTTTTAACAACCTATACAAAGACTCGATAGAATGAACACTTCCGGCTCCATCATCCTGCGCTCCTTCACCGACATCCCACGAATCCAGGTGGCCACCGATGAGAATGATTTCATCAGGATACTGACTGCCAGTTATTTCACCAATGACATTATATGAAGTGACTTCACCAAGCATTTGACAAGTGGTACGAATAAATATTTCTACCGATCCCAGTTTGATTGCCTTTGAAAGCTTATCGGCATCATTTGTACTGATAGCCACTGAAGGTATGTTGACAAGTGTATCAGCTACCAGAGTAAGACCTGTGTGTGGAAAATCATCCCTTGTTGTGGAAAGGGATCTAACCACCGCTGCAACAACTCCTTTCTTAGCGGCTACTGATGGACCAGAATATCGCTGATCAGCAGCACCTCCATATGCTGAAAATGTACTTGGAAGACCCGTATCCATCGGCCTTCCGAAAAACACAATCTTCCCCTTTACATCTGAATCCGGCATTGCCCTCAATTCATCCACAGTCTGAACTTCAATTACCCTGGCCCTGACCCCATTGTCCCCGGTACCGGGAG
>JALYSC010000089.1:0-559 GCA_030855005.1 Bacteroidota bacterium
GTTTACGAGCGATATGAAAATTGGACTCCCCGTAATGCAGACGGAGTTTACAGCGGCATTTATTCACTAGTCGGTGCCATTGCAAAAAGTATCAACACGATTGCCGTCCAGCTCATCTTCGATACAGGCATGGATGCGGTCATTCAAAAAGCACGACGGATGGGGATCAAAGGAGAGATGAAAAAAGTACCATCACTTGCTTTAGGCACAGCTGAAGTAACACTACTCGAATTAGTAAGCTCCTATAATACTTTCCTCAATAAAGGAGCACATCGTCCACATTACCTCATCACGCGCATAGAAGATGCTGATGGAAATATACTTGAGGAATTTACCTCATTGCCTACTACCTCTGTATTCAGTGCTGAGACTTGTGGCATCATTAATCAGATGTTGTCCAATGTAGTAGACCGAGGCACTGCAGCAAGCCTTCGTGGCACGTATGGTATTAAAGGAGCACTTGCCGGAAAAACAGGAACAACACAATTTCAGTCAGATGGATTATTTGTTGGAATGTCCCCTAAATTTTTAGCCGGCGCATGGGTCGGTTGTTTTGACA
>JALYSC010000089.1:569-9369 GCA_030855005.1 Bacteroidota bacterium
GTGTAAGCTTTAATAGTCTTCGGGATGGCCAGGGAGGCAAGACTGCGCTTCCTATTTGGGGAGAATTTGTCAAGCGATTGCAGGCAGATGAACAATACAATAAGACTTATTTCAATTCATGGTGGCCAGAAGAATTTAGGTATATAAATGACTGTCCTTTCTCAGCAGACCCAAGTCAACTTGTAGAACTCAATCCATCCGGTGAACCTGATTCCACCAACACTAAATGGCCCCGTCAGTTTGTCCTGAGAGGTGATCCCCAATCCGGATTAGGAAAGCTCATTGAAGATGTTTTCGGACCAAAAGGTGAACCTAAGAATGAGAAAAAAACCAGAGAAGAAAAGAAAAACGAGCGTAAAGAGCGTAAACGAGATTAACAAAATCACTACTTCCTGATCCGGAAATAAAATAACCTTAACCAGGCTACAACACCTTCTTAACACAGTTTCAGCGTGGACTATAGTTATACCTCTATAAACTTATCACGCCATGAAAATAAATTCTTCTTTTCTAACAGCACTCTTCGGATTGATGATGTTGTGGACTCCTTTGCCTGCTACTCAGCTTGATGGACTCTGGAAAAACAATCGTCAAAATATCACTGTACGCATAGCTCAGGATGAGGATGGAATTCGGGCCAAGCGTATCGATCAGGGAATCTGGTATAAATATG
Source organism: Bacteroidota bacterium (assembly GCA_030855005.1). Lineage (GTDB taxonomy): Bacteria > Bacteroidota > Bacteroidia > Chitinophagales > Saprospiraceae > Opimibacter. The sequence continues at coordinate 1,243 of JALYSC010000089.1, forward strand.
TTGCCAGCGATGAAAATACTTTTGTCGACAAACAAGGGAACGCGTACGATTGGGTAAGTACCAATAAAATGGTTTGGACAGAGGGTAGTTCATCAAAACGAATATCCTTCTACCGTGTGGATGAAAATGGAAATTCTTCCGAAAGCTGGAATGATAACCCGCGTAATACAGATCGTAGAGATGATGATGGAAATTGGGATAACGATCGCGACAATGATCGTTGGAACAAGGATCGTAATTCCGGCAATTATAGGAATGAAATAGAAGGAAGATGGGTTGACAGACAACACCGTCAATATATCGATGTTAAACCGTTCAAAGGTGGATACATGGTAAAATCCCGTAACGAAGGATACAATAAATTCTATGCAGACAGATCAGGGTCAAGATATAAAGATGATAGGGGAAATATCCTGCGGGTACTTGATCGCGATACCATTCAAATCCGCACTCACCAGGGTCGAGATATGAGAACCTTCACCAGAAATGCAGAGAGAAACTCTAACAAGAATCGAGATAATAATCGTGACAAAGAATGTCATGATCACAGATAAGTATTCAAAGTAGTTTGTTGAAAATGGAACAGGCCGCGATTGAGTAGCGGCCTGTTTCTATTTATATTAATTATCCTATACTCATTCCTTTGTCGAATTGGTTAAAAAAACTTAAAAAATGCTCTTTTTCAAATCAACAGTGGGAGATCATTTTTGAAGTACTTTTAAAGTACAAACTTAATGGGAAGCGTGAATACAACATCAACAGGCTTGCCGTTATGAAATCCTGGTATCCATCCCTCGGACATATAATTCATTGATTCGACAACACGAACTGCCTCTGCATCAATCGCAGGACTTACCTTTCTTACAATCTTTATGTCTTTCAGTAGGCCTTCAGGTGTTACTGTAAATTGCACAATCGTCTGCCCGCTTATTCCATTCTGCTTATCCTCAGCCGGGTATCTAATGCTTCCATAGATGTACTTATACATTGCCTCTGACCCACCTGGAAATGAAGGCATTTTTTCTACATAAATAAAAGGCATCTCATCTTTCTTTGTTGGTTCAGATAAGCCTGTTACCACTACGTTGGACTTGGTTGAATCCTCTGATGCAGAAGTTTTAATGTCACCATTGGCAGATTGCAATACAAATTTGACAGGCATTGTGAATTGAACAGGCACAGCTATCCCTTTATCTTTACCTGGTATCCACGCATATGGTAATGCATTCATTAACTCAATGATTCGCACTACTTCTGCATCGATACCACTACTTACACCTTTTACAATTTTAGCATCGGAAATACTACCATCAGGCCGGACAACAAATTGAGCAATTACCATCCCTTGATTACCTTTTTCCCGGTCCTCCTTTGGATATTTAATTGATTCGTAGATGTATTTAAACATCTCTTCATTTGCACACTTAAAACGAGCACTTTCTTCCTGATTTTCGCAGCCTGGAAATCGAGGCATCTCTTCTACAACAGTATAAGCTTCTCCCTCTTTTTTATCAACTGAAACAAAACTTATGGGAAGAAACATTTCCATGCTTACTATCCTACCCTCTTTACGTCCTGGTGTCCATTTGCCCGCTTTATCATTCATTATATTGACCACATCAAGCGCTGCCTGATCAGCTGCTGGATGAAGTGATTTTTCAATTCTCGCGGCGCCTACCAAACCATTTATACCGACAGTAAATTTCACATACACTTTCCCTTCTATTCCTTCCTTTTTCAATACTTCAGGGTATTTTAATTCTTTTGAAACAAACTCCATCAATTTGGACTGGCTACATTCAGCCTTTTGCATTTCCGGTACTTTATCACAACCGGGGAAAAGTGGTCTTTCAGTATTATCAGCTAATCCCTTAGTAGTTTCTCTATCTAATGCCTCAACCATCGTGTTCCCCGGAGACTGAGGGGTAATTTTTTGATCTGCCAGCATTTCTTTTAAAGAAAGTGGAGCACTTTCTACCAAAGATTCTTTACCCCGAAAAGAAAACAGAATCAATGCGATCATTAGAATAGGAAGGACGCCCAAGTATTTAATTCTGGAAATTCGTGACGATGGTTTTTGAGTTATCATGATTAACCGGTTTTTTAATTGTGAATAGACAAGTTGATGAGATAATAAATTTTGCAAACCATTCTGTTTCTGTGAAATCAGGAAATGAGCATACGATTCCCACGAATGATGGTGGATGACGGCTGCATCAGCAAGGTATTCATGCAATTCTCTGAGCTTACGTCTGTATAAATAAATTACTGGATTGAGCCATAAGACAATGGACATCAATTCCATAAAAAGAATATCATAAGAATGTTTTCCACGAATATGTGATTGTTCGTGGAGAATAACTTCACCTAATTCATCTTCCTGAAATGAATGATTGAGCGGAAGATAAATAGTTCCTAACCAGGAAAAAGGAGAATTGACTTTCGCAGAAAGGATACATTGGTTTCCGTTAATCTCCGTTTCCAATCCACTTTTTTTGATATTGAGAATTTTCCAAATCTCAAATAAAAAACGAGCGCTTAACACAATGATTCCTGCAACGTAAATCCAAAAGAACACATCCATCCAGATCCACCTTTCAGTTTGATCAGAGGTGATCACTACTTCATTTATCGTATCCACATAGTTTCCCATGAATATCTGTGCATCAGGAATCAAAGCTTGTTGAACTTTCGTGTCAACATAAATTTTAATCATAGGAAGTATTAGTGAAATAAGCGAAGTAGCGATCAGATAAATACGATTGTTGCGAAAAGTAGTCTCACGCTGTAATGCCAGCATATAAAATGCGAAGAAACAGGCCATACAAATTGTTACCTGCAGTAGATAAGTAATGAGTGTCATGCGGATTTCTTTTTCAATTGTTTAATTAATTCCTGCAGCTCCTCAATCGATGTTTGATCTTCTTCCACCAGGTAGGATACCAACCGTGGCGTGGATCCATCGAAATAATCTTTTAATAAAGACAGAAGACTTCTCTTAGAATAATCTGCCTTTGTTATCACCGGAAAATATTCATATGTACGACCATACGCTTTATGATCTACGAATCCCTTGCGCTCAAGTATCCGTACTATGGAAGAAATGGATGAGTGCGGTGGGCGTGGTGCAGGCAATTCATCCAGGATATTACTAACTGTGCATCGATCCAGCATCCAGATCAGTTGCATGATATCCTCTTCTGCTTTGGTTAGACTTTTGATGCGATTCATATTATTGATTGATTAATCAAAGATATAACGTATTTATACGTTATGCAACTAAATATTCAATTTGTCGGATTGAATACACTTTTCCCCGGTGGTTGGCTCTGCTATAATTGTGTGCATTGTTAAGATAGTCCATTAAGATATTAGGTTACAATGACCTTCAATCGAGTGTGACATGCTTATACCTTGCGGTAAAAAAACGACTTATTATGCTAATTTTGGACCATGCCTTCTCCCGATATTAATGCAGCAGAAATCATTAATTATTATGATCACTGCCAGGTAGACTATGCTTTGGTTTGGCAACTTGATGAGGTGATGTGCATGCATTACGGATATTGGGATGATACTACATCACATCACCGGGCAGCATTGCAAAGAATGAACCAGCAGGTGGCTGCTGCTGCCAGGATCAAAACCGGTGATTATGTTCTGGATGCAGGTTGTGGTGTTGGTGGCCCTTCGATTTTTTTGGCCAGCCAGGGATGCAAAGTAGAAGGGATTACCTTGAGTGCAAAACAAGTAGAAACCTGCCGGGCGAATGCTGCGAAATACAACCTTCAAAACCAGGTTACATTTTCACAGCAGAATTATCTCGCCACATCCTTTCCTAACAACACATTTGATGTAGTGTGGGCTATAGAAAGTGTGTGTTATGCATGGGATAAGTCAGATTTCACCAAAGAAGCCTTCCGCATTCTAAAGCCAGGAGGCAGACTCGTTGTAGCAGACTTTTTTAGCCAACCGATTAAAAAAGATACAAGTGAAGCAAAGCTGATGGAAAAATGGACAGACTCCTGGGCCATTAAATCATATGCACGTGTACATGAATTTCAAGACGCTCTGACAACCTCAGGCTTTGAGTTAGCACTGGAAAGAGATATCACTGAACATGTTAAACCAAGCATTCGAAGGTTATATCTTTCATTTTTCCCTGGTTTGGTGACCACAACTCTTGCCCAATGGTTGGGATTACGAAATAAAACGCAGACCAAAAACACCTGGTCAACTTACTACCAGTATGTCGCCCACCAAAAGGATCTGTGGCGATACTATATTTTTTCTGCCTCGAAACCAACTAACTAAAGACAGCGTCTATGCCCAAATGGACTAATGAATTTTTGGACTCCATGCGTGAGCATGGGGATCCTGTTGCCGATAAAGCCGCTGCTGCATTATTTGATGCTACCAAAGGACATAGCCCTGCAGATGTCGGAGCATTTATTAGTGCTTTTGTTTCCCATGATTTTGCCAAAGACTGGAAAAAGAACAAACCTATCATCCAGGAGCCTCCGGAATTGATAGACTATTTCACATCCAGTGATGAATTTCAATGGACAGACCAGGAAGTGGATTATCTTGAAAAGGGAGCTGATTTTTTTAAGACCCACGGTCCCTGGATTACATTTTCACTTGGAGTCAGATCTTTACTTAAGCAATACGCACATACCAAAGCGATTGAAGTATTGCGACTAACAACGCTCTTAGTCAAACATGTCAACCGTCGCATCCTTGAGACCATGCAATTTGTACTCGATGTGATGTCCATAGGTTGGGATACAAAGACTCCCGACGGTCATAAGAAGCTCAACCTCGATCATCCCGGGTTGCTATCCATTAAAAAATTACGGCTGGTACATGCGATGATCCGGTATCGCCTGATGAATAGATTATATGACACTTCACTTGGCAATTATGATGAGAAGCTCCTGGGTCATCCTATCAACCAAGAAGATATGGTATTTGCTATCCACACCTTTAGTATTGAAATCATAGAAGGACTTCGTGAACTCAGAGTAAAGATTACTGACGAGGAGGCGGAAAATTATTTTCAATGTTGGAAAATTATTGGGCGCGGTCTGGGTATCCGTCATGATCTAGAGCCTGAGAACTACGCTGATGCTATGGCATTACAAAAGCTCATCTACGAACGACATTTTACCTTGCCTAATGCTACTGGTCCAGTGCTTTCAAAAGCATTAATGGATTGGTTTACATCTACAGTTCCGTTGCTCGGTACTAAAACACTGATAACAGTGATTCGTGATATCAATGGTCCGGAAAATTTTAAGATCCTTGAAGATAATTTGGGAATTCCCCTAGATAATGCTCATGAGGACCTCGAAAAACATCTGTCTGAAGACCTTGAATTTGACAAACTATCCGGTCGTAAGGGAATCACGACAACAAATCCGGGAACACTGGCGATGGACAATTTCTTTCTTCATTTTGTCCGCACACTCATTACCACTGAACGTGGAGGAAAGAACGAAACATTTAGAATAGGAGATGGCTTTTTTGCAGCATGGGATCTTAATAATTTAAATGAGAAACCCGTTCCGAAAATTCAGCTTATCTGGATGGCAATACAGGAAGTATTACCGAGGCTATGGAAGTTTATAAAGTCACACTTTACACGTGACAACAAAAAGTCAGAATAATGGAACTTGTATTAGAAAAGATATACGAAAGCCCAAACGCCACTGTATATAAATCAACCGAAAAAGGGAAACCTAGTCTTTCGATGAAGGTTCTTAAAACAGATTTCGCCAGCCCAAAGCAAATTCTTCAATTCAATAATGAATATTCAATCCTAACGGAATTAGATATTCCTGGTGTTCGTCGTGTTATTTCAAAAGGCAGTCATCAGGGAGCCCCAAGTATTTTTTCTGATTATTTCGAGGGTATTACTTTACGACAGTATCTGCAAACTTTTGATTTTAATCTGCAGCATCGTCTGCAGTTAGCTATACAGATGGCTCACATTGTAGGCTTGATACATCAACGGGATATCATCCATCGCGATCTTACTGCAGATAATATATTAATCAATCCTGAAACTTTAGAAATTCAGATTGTTGATTTTGGTCTTTCTATTAAATTGGATTTAAAGACAGTGCATCTTAGTAATCCGGATCGCCTTGAGGGTTCACTACCCTATTTTTCTCCTGAGCAAACAGGACGAATGAATCGAATTGTTGATTACCGTTCCGATCTGTATTCTGTAGGCATTATACTCTATCAATTGTTCAGTGGCCGTCTGCCATTTCAGGATAAGGATCCCTTAAAATTGATCCATTCACATCTGGCGATATATCCTGAATCCGTACATGAACTAAATCCTTATGTACCGCAGATCGTGTCTGACATCATCCGATTACTGATGGCTAAGAACGCGGAAGACCGTTATCAATCTGCATTTGGTCTCGAAGCCGATTTGAAATATTGTCTCAAGGAACTCGGAGAAAATGCTGTCGTAAGTGACTTTGAGTTATCTTATGATAAAGTCTTTACTAAATACCAAATTCCTCAAAAATTATATGGACGCGAACCTGAGATCGCTTCATTGTTGGAGGCTTTTGATGAGGTAAGTGACGGACATGGCCGTGTCATGCTGGTTTCCGGATATTCAGGAGTCGGTAAAACGGCATTGATAAATGAAATCCACAAACCCATTACATCTAAAAGTGGATTTTTTACTAAAGGAAAATTTGATCAGTACAATCGAAATATTCCATATAGTGCCATTACACAAGCCCTTAACGAATATTGTCAGCTCATCCTTACAGAGCCTGATGATAGACTTGCCATCGTCACAAAACGAATTAATGAAGCAATAGGGCATCAGGGAAAAATCCTCATAGATATCATTCCTAATCTGGAACTGATCATCGGGCACCAGGAAGAGGTAACACGACTCGAACCTGTAGAGCACAGAAACAGATTAAATATATTACTCTTAAAGTTCTTCAAAGCCATTGCAACTATTGATCATCCGCTTGTCATCTTTCTTGATGATCTACAGTGGGCGGATAGTGCTTCGTTCGACCTGATGGAGTTATTAGCAAATGAAAAAGAAAACCTAGTCATCCTCCTGATTGGAGCATACCGGGATAATGAAGTTGATAGACAGCACAGGTTGACAATGTTGATCCAGGAATTACATAAAAATGGAATTCAGCTTTTTGATCTCAAAGTAAAACCACTGCCATACGCAGATGTAAAGCTGATGATGGCAGATACCCTGCATCAGACTGATGTCGAGGAAGTCTCACAGCTTATCTATGAAAAGACAAAGGGCAATGCATTTTTTACCATCCAGTTTATACGTCACTTACTTGATCGTCAGTATCTGGTCTATCATGAGGAGACAAGGAATTGGGTAGCGGATATTGATAAGATCCGCCAGCAATCCTACACTGACAACGTAGTAGATCTGATGATCATGAAAATCCAGGCTTTCGAAAAAGCGACTCAGGATACTGTCATCCTCGCTTCTATTTTTGGAAACACCTTTAACCTGGATCACCTAAGTTCCATTATTGGAATTCCCCCGGAAATTGTCATGGATCATTTATGGCCTGCTTTAATGGAAGGATATTTGATTCCTGTCAATGATTCATACAGGATGTTTAAAATTGAAGAGCTTAATATTTCTCCTGAAGATGTACGCTTTAGTTTTGCACATGACCGTATTCAGCAGGCAGCTTATCAGTTAATTCCTTCTCATGATCGCACGACCTTACATCTTAACATCGGTCGGATGCTCTATGCCAAATACGGTGAAGCTGATGAATATCTTTTTGACATTGCCAACCATTATGATCTTGCCCTCTCACTCCTACAGGAATTGAGCGAAAAGAAAAGAGTTCGCGAAATCAATATTAAAGCCGGTCTAAAGGCTAAAAAGGCAAATGCCATCTCCTCTTCCGTTCGTCACCTCTTGAATGCCCGGAATAGTACAACAGCTGAAAATTGGGAAAATGATTACGTGACCACTCTCACATTGAACAGGGAGCTTGCTGAAGCATACTATCTAAATGGGAATCTCGATGCATCAGAAACCTTATTAGCTGAATGTATTGAACATGCGCGGAACCCAATTGATAAGGCTGATAT